>NZ_LT629791.1:3900000-3995000 GCF_900105925.1 Jiangella alkaliphila
ATCGTCGAGACGATCATCGAGGTGACCAAGGAGCTGGCCGCCCAGCACGAGGTCGCTGCCGTGGGCGTCGGGTCGGCCGGCTTCATCGACTCCGCGCGGTCGCGGGTGCTGTTCGCGCCGAACCTCGCCTGGCGCGACGTCCCCGTCCGCGACCAGGTCGCCGAGGCCACCGGCCTGCCCACCGTCGTCGAGAACGACGCCAACGCCGCCGCCTGGGGCGAGTTCCGCTTCGGCGCCGCCGAGGACGTCGACGACATGATCCTGCTGACCATCGGCACCGGCGTCGGTGGCGGCGTAGTGCTCGACGGCCAGATCTACCGGGGTGCGCACGGCGTCGCGGCCGAGCTCGGGCACATGCGGGTGGTTCCCGACGGGCACCTGTGCGGCTGCGGGCTGCGCGGCTGCCTCGAGGCGTACGCCAGCGGCACCGCCCTGGTGCGCGAGGCGCGCGAGGCGGCCAGCCTGCCGTCGGCCGAGCGGCTGCTCGGCCTGGCCGGCGGCGACGCGCAGCGCATCACCGGCCCCATGGTCACCGAGCTGGCCGGCCAGGGCGACGAGCTGGCGATCGTGCTGATCGCCGAGGTCGGCCGCTGGCTGGGCGAGGCGATGGGCTCGCTCACGGCGGTGTTCGACCCCGCGGCGTACGTGATCGGCGGCGGCGTGTCCGCGGCCGGTGACCTGCTGATCCGCCCGGCCGAGGAGGCGTTGCGCAAGCACACCACCGGCGCCGGTCACCGGCCGGAGCCGGAGGTGCGGGTGGCGACGCTCGGCAACGACGCCGGCGTCATCGGCGCGGCCGACCTCGCCCGGGTGTGACGGCCACGGACCCGGCCGGCACGCTCCGCGTCGTCACTTACAACGTCCGCGGGCTGCGCGATGACGGCGCGGCCGTCGCCCGGGTGCTGCGTGACCTCGACCCCGACGTCGCGTTCGTCCAGGAGCTGCCGAAGGTCGTGCTGTGGCGCGGCCGGGCGGCGTCGTTCGCCCGCCGCGCCGACCTGCTGTACGCGGCCGGCGGCGGCACGACCGGCGGGACGGCGCTGTTCACGGCCGTCCGGGTGGACCTGCGCGAGGTGCAGGAGCACCGGCTGCGGCGCACGCCCGGGCTGAGCCGGCGCGGCCTGGTGCTGGCCCGGCTGGAGAAGGACGGCGTCGCGTTCGCGGCCGGCTCGCTGCACCTCGGCCTGGACGCGGGCGAGCGGGCCCGGCACCTGACCGACCTCACCGGCCTGGTCAACCGGCTGGGCCTGGCGACGACGGTGCTCGGCGGCGACCTCAACGAGGCGCCTTCGGCGTTGACGTGGACCCGGCTGGCCTCGCAGTACACCGACGCCGGCGCCGCCGACCCCACGCCGACGTTCCCGGTGGCCGACCCGCGGGAGCGCATCGACGGCATCTTCGTCCGCGGCGCCGACGTGACCTCCTACCGCGTCGTCGACACCCCGGACGCGTGCGTGGCCAGCGACCACTTCCCGGTCGTGGCGGAGCTGACCCTGCCGCGCTGACCGGGCAGGCCGCGGCGGTACGTTCTCACTCCGTGGCGCACCCGCCGGCCGTACTCCTGGCGCCCGCGATACCGGACTCCACCGCCGACCAGAGTGTGCTCGCGGAGGAGAAGAGTTCCAGGGTCAGACCTCCTCGTCGAATTCCGGGCCGAAATGATCCTCGATTCCGTTGAGCAGGGTCACGAGCCCCAGCGAGGGGAATGGGATCGGGTTCCATCGGGAACGGCAAATCATTTCGCAGCAGCTGGTCGAAGACGGGGTCCCAGGGTTTATCGGACATCACTTGTCGTCGGGACTGAGCAGGACGATGTACGAGCCAGGATTGGCCTGACACACGTTCGGCATTCGTCGGCGGCTGCTTTGCTCTTGGGCGACAGACGCCGACACCACACACCCTTCCCAGCCCTATCCCGCTTAGGTGTCGCGTCGCTGCAGGAGGGTAGTTCCGAGTGTCACCGCGGCTGTGGCCCACAGCGCCAGGACACCTAGCCCGGCCCACGGGCCGATCGGCAGCCGGTCTAGTCCGGTGGTGGCTTGGATGGCCAGTCCTGCCGGCATCGGTCCGATGCGGGCGAGCTGTTGCTGAAGCCAGGGATCGGTGACGACGTGGCTGAGCAGAGGGAAAAGATAGAGCAGGGCCAGGACTGTGCCCGAGGCGACCGCGCCGTCCCGGACGGCGAACCCGACGCCGAGTGCGAGTTCAGCAATGAGGACCAGGTACAGCACGGTGCCGAGCCCGGCCCGCAGGGTGGCCGCATCGGTCAGGGCGGGAGTCCCTGGTAGCAGCAGGTGGCCGGCCAGGAGCGAGCCCAGGACGCCGGCGATGCTTGCGACTGCGGTCACGGCGCCCAAGACCAGGGCTTTTGCAGCCAGCGCCGTCGTCCGCCTCGGCACCGCCGCCAGCGTCAACTGGATCATCCCGGTGCTGTACTCACCGCTGGTCGACAGCACGACCAGCACGGCGACAATGGCTTGGCCCACCATCACTCCGCTCAGCGCGAGCCGGGCTGGGTCCCCGCCGTCCATATCGCGGACGCTGCCGGTGGTGGCTGCCCCTACCGACACGGTGACGGCAACCAGCCCGAGGAGTAGCCACCACGTTCCGGCATCAGTTCGCAGCTTCGTCCACTCCGCCCTGCACGCACGGCGCAGTGCCGCCGCCTTGATTGCTGCGCTGTTCATGCGTTCCTCCGGCGAAGCATCCACCACGCCAACCCGGTGAGCGCCAGCGTCCATGCGCCGAGCACCGCAAGGCCAGCCCAGGGTGGCAGCGGAAAGTAGCCGGTTGCCGGTGTGTAGACAGAGAGCACGTGGGCATAGCGCGACAGCGTCTGTTGGATCGCGAAGCCCGCCGCGGGGGTCAGGCGGAGCAGCCACTGCGCAGCATCGGTCGGGAGCATCCCGCCCATCGCCAGCACATAGGGCACCACGACCAGCGTGGCGACGGCAGCGATCGCTGCGGCACTGCGCCGCAGCACAACACCCAGAGACAGTGCGAGCAGTGTCGTTGCGGCCAGCAACAAGCCTGTGCCCAGTACGGCGCGCACCTGTTCTGTTGGCGGTACCGTCAGCACGGCGAAGTGGGCCGCGCTGGCTCGTGCTTGACCCAGAGCGAGACTCGCCGCCGCTGCTCCCACGCCGACCACGAATGCCACTCCAGTCACGACGATCGCCTTGGCGGCCACCACCCGTCCACGTCTCGGTGTTGCGGTCAGGGTGAGGGTCAGCAGCCCGCGCCGGTATTCGCCGGCGCCGAACTGCACTGCCACGACGCTGAGGACAAGCAGACAGACGAAGGTACCGATCAGGAAGGTCTCGACGGTGAACGCGGGCCCCAGCGCGGGGCCACCGACGACGGGTGCGATGTCGCCCGCACCGGTGATGGTGAAACCGTCGTCGTTCGCGCGGTAGCTCCCCGACGCGGTTGGGACGTAGCTGCCTGACGTGCCTGCGTCATTGCCGACCTGGGTGTAGGACCAGCCGTCGTTGTTCCACGCTCCGGTGAGTGTGGGTTGGCCGAAGGTTGCCGAGGCGGTCGCTGGTGCGCTGCTGGCATTGGCGGTATCTACGGTGGCGGGCGCGGTGACGAACAGGCCGACCTGGAGCGTGGTGCCTGCAATCTCGGCGGTGCCGATCTCGGTCCAGTGGACGCCGTCTGTCGAGTCGTATCCCGTGACGGTCGTACCCGTCCGGACCAGCCGTAGCCATTGCGGTGTCGCCGGGGATGGTGTGCCCGTCACGTCTCCGGCGCGATCGTGGACGAAGTCGTGCTGCATCCGGACCCCGTGTGCCGCCGTCGCCATTACTGCGGCGTACGACGATCCTTGCGTCAGGCTCGTCTTGAGAATGATCCCGGCCTTGGACCAGGGGGTGAGGCCCGACACGGTGTCGCTGGGCCCGGCGTCCGGGTCGGCGAGAATACCGGTCAGACTGGTGACGGGCACGGTCAACGAGCCATCCCCGGTGACCGTGGTGTGAAGGAACGAGAAGCTGTCGTTGACGGCCTCACCGCCCGGGCCGGCCGGCAGTGCAGCATCGGCGCCGGCACCTTGGTTCGAGGAGGCCGTGCCCACCAGCAGGAACAGCACCGAGGCCAGTGCAGCCCCGACAGCGCCGAGCACCCAACCACGCACGGTGCGGAACTTGGTCCACTCGGCGTGCAAAGTCCTCATGACTCGGCCTCCGCTGCGGTGTCGGTCGGTGCGGTCCCGCGGTACTGCACGGTGTCTTGGGTGAGTCCGAGGTAGGCCTGCTCCAAGGTGACTCGCTGGGTTCCCAGCTCGGTGAAGGCGACGCTCGCTGCGTTGAGCGTGGCGACGATCTCCGGCCCGGCCATCCCGCTGACGGTCAACGTGTCCGGTCCGGCAGGCTGCACCGTTGCCCCCGCTCTCCCGAGTGCATCCGCCGCCGCCTGCGGTGCCGCTGTCCGCAACGTCACGCGCCCGGCCGCCACTCCAGCCAGGAGTTCGTGCACGCTGGCGTCGACGAGCACCCGGCCACGACCAATCACAATCACGTGGTCCGCGGCGCCCTCCAGCTCGCTCATCAGGTGGCTGGAGACCAGCACGGTGCGCCCCTGATCGGCCAGACTCCTCAGCAGACCCCGAATCCACTGGATGCCTTCAGGGTCCAGACCGTTGAACGGCTCATCCAGCATCAGCGCTCTCGGATCGCCTAGGAGCGCCGCCGCGATCCCGAGGCGTTGCCGCATGCCGAGTGAGAAGTCGCCCGCGCGACGTCGCGCGGCGCTGGTCAGGCCGACCGCGGCGAGAACCTCATCGACGCGCTTGGCCTGCAATCCCTGTGTGTGGGCGATCCATAGCAAGTGGTCGTGTGCGGTTCGGCTCGGCTGGAGCGCTCCGGCATCTAGGAGTGAGCCGAGCACCCGTAGCGGCTCCGCCAGGCTGCGATATGGACGCCCGCCGACCAGCGCACGGCCGGCATCGGGCGCGACCAATCCCAGCACCACCCGCATGGTCGTCGACTTGCCCGCGCCGTTGGGCCCGATAAAGCCGGTCACCCGGCCCGGTTGCACCGTGAAATTCATCGCGTCCAATGCCTGATTCGTGCCGTAGCGCCTGCTCAGGCCGTCGACCTCGATCCCTACGTCGTCTCGCATGACTACCTCCGCTTCGTGCCTGCTCCTGGCACCACGCTGCGCGATGCGAGATGACATGGGCGGAACGCTCTTCGTCACGCGGCTGTTAAGTCGGTCCGCCTAGCCTGATCGGTGAGCGGTCGCGGGCCCGTCGGACGAGAGGAGCACCCCATGGTGGACGAAGAGGCATCGGTACGGGCGCCGCGCCGTCGCAGCGTGCGCTGGCGCTTCACCGGCATGTACGCAGCACTCTTCCTCGTCTCGGGCGCCGCGATGCTGGTCGTCGTCACGCTCTTCGCGGGCGGCACACTGGACGTGGAGACAGGACCGGGTCAGCCCATTTCCGCCATGTCGGAGGCCGCGGAGGCGAGGATCGCCAGTCTCGAACACCGGCTTGCACAGGCGCAGGCGCAGCAGACCCACCAACTGCTGCTCGGCTCGGCGGTCGGGCTTGTGGTGATGGGTCTGCTCTCGCTCCTTTTCGGCTGGTACGCCGCAGGGCGGGTACTGCGCCCACTGCGTGCGATGACCTCCGCCACCCGTCACATCTCCGCCAACAGCTTGCATGAGCGCCTGGCACTCACCGGCCCGCACGACGAGCTGCGCGACCTCGGCGACACGATCGATGAGCTGCTCGCCCGACTGGAGGGTTCCTTCGCCGCAGAGCGCCGCTTCGTCGCCGACGCCTCACACGAGCTGCGCACGCCGCTGGCGACGATGCGCGCCGCCGTCGACGTGACTCTCGCTAAACCCAGCCCGCCGTCGGAGCAGACCCGCACGCTCGCCGAGCGCATCAGCACCGAGCTCGACGATGTGGAGCAACTTCTAGACGGCCTCATGACGTTGGCCCGAGCCCAGCACGACCTGCCTGAGCCGGAATCGGTCCCTGTCGATGAACTGGTCGCTGACGCACTGACGGCGCGTAGGCTCCCCATCGAGCAGGTGTTGGACGCCGCGCCCCGCGCCGCGGTGCATGGCAGTCGGATACTGCTGCAACGACTCGTGGAAAACCTTGTGGCAAATGCCGTGGTTCACAACCAACCCGGCGGTTGGGTTCACGTGACCATCCGACCCGCCGGCTCCGCAGTCGAACTCGTCGTGGAGAACGACGGGGACGTACTGACACAGGACGAGGTGTCCAAGCTCACCCGCCCATTTCAACGTGTCGGCACGGAACGGACCAGCTCGCCAGGTTCGGGACTCGGGCTCGCGATCGTTGCGGCCGTCGCGGAGGCCCACGGCGGCCGACTCGAGCTGCGCCCACGCAGGCAGGGTGGTCTGTGCGTCACGGTCACCCTGCCGCGGGCGGTCGAGGAGGCGCTGGTCCGATGAGAGTCCTGGTGGTGGAAGATGCCAAGGCGCTGGCGGACCTCCTCGCAGAGGGCCTGCGCGACCAAGGCATGGCCGTAGACATCGCCTACACAGGCCTGGATGGTGCAGCCAGGCTCGACATCAACTGCTACGAGATTGTGGTCCTGGACCGCGACCTGCCTGGCCTGCATGGCGACACCCTGTGCCAGATGATCACCGAACGTGACGAGCGCCCGATGGTGCTGATGCTGACCGCCGCCGATTCTCCCGCCGACCGCGTTGGCGGGCTGGGCCACGGCGCGGACGACTACCTCGTCAAGCCGTTCCACTTTCCCGAACTCGTACTCCGCCTGCGAGCATTGGCACGGCGACGCCCGTACGCGAAAGCCCGAGTCCTACGAGCGGCTGGCATCGAGCTCGATCCTGTACAGCGCATCGCTTCCCGCGATGGGAGCCGACTCGACCTATCCGTCAAGGAGTTCGAGGTCCTGACGGCATTGCTCCGGGCCAGCCCAGGATTCCTAAGCGCCGAGAGCTTGCTTGAGCAGATCTGGGACGAGCACGCTGACCCGTTCACCAATACGGTCGCCGTGACCATCGGCCGCCTGCGTCGTAAGCTCGGCAGTCCACCGATTGTCAGCACCATGCCGACGGTCGGCTACCGGATCGCACCAGCGGAAGATGGAAGTGATGAGCCGTAGCGACCGCGTGCCTGCTGGTGCCTAGGGCATCGCTGATTTTCTCGGTCGATCGGGCGGCGTGCCTTTCGGTGACCGTGCGGGTGGTCGGGGAAATTGGGTATGTGTTCTGAGCAGCCGTCGTTCACTGATGTCGAGTACTCGGACAGGCGGCGGGTGTCGCGCCGTGAGCAGTTCTTGGAGACGATGGATGCCACGATCCCGTGGTCACGGTGGGTCGCGTTGATCGAGCCGTTCTACTACTCGGGCAAGAAGGGCCGTCGGCCCAAGCCGATCGAGACGATGCTGCGGATGTATCTGCTGCAGGTGTGGTTCTCGCTCTCAGATGAAGGCGTCGAGGACGCGATCTACGATTCGTATGCGATGCGGACGTTCATGGGTTTGGACTTCGCCTTTGAGCAGGTTCCTATGCGACGACGCTGCTTCACTTTCGGCATCTACTGGAGACCACGAACTGGGGGAAGCGCTGTTCGCATCGCAAAACGAGATCTTCGAGGAGAAGGGTTGGATCATGCGTGGCGGGTCGATCGTGGATGCCACGATCATCGCCGCACCGTCCTCGACGAAGAACGCCTCCGGGGCACGGGACCCCGAGATGTGTCAGACGAAGAAGGGGAATCAGTGGTACTTCGGGATGAAGGCCCACATCGGGGTCGATGCGGGCACCGGATACGTCCACGCGGTGACCGCGACCGGTGCGAATGTGCATGACCTTGATGAGATCGCGAACCTGATTCGTGCCGATGACGAGGTCGTCTACGCCGACGCCGGCTATCAGGGCGTGACCAAACGTCCCGACATCAGCGGTCACGAGCACTTCTCGACCGTCGAGTTCCGGGTCGCGGCCCGCAACGGCAAACTCGCGAAGATGGCTGGCCCGGACCGTCAGGCCGAGTCTCGCAAAGCGTCAGTCCGGGCTAAGGTCGAGCATCCGTTCCTGATCGTCAAACGTGACTTTGGGTTCGCCAAGGCCCGCTACCGCGGCATCGCGAAGAACCTGAACCACCTTCGCTTCAGCGAACTGGCTGATGCGTGCCCGCGCCGTCGCCCTCACCGGGTGACGGCAGGCGGCAGCCTGCCCAAACCGTCGGGAAGGGCCCAGAACCGGGCCTGGAGAGCGGAGCAGGACCCCTCCGAGGTGCGGAAGGCCGTCGAGACCGACCCGTGGCAACTCATCCCGGGGAAGGCCCATTGATCAGCGCTTCCCTAGATGACGGCGCCGTCGTCGGGGTCGTTGGGGTGGTGGCCGCGCATGCGGGCGACCAGGGTGACGAAGCCGGTGATGAACGCGACCACGGCGAGGAAGACGATCTCGTCGGATGGGCGCCAGGACATGATCGCGACGATGATCAGCGCGATCGGCGGGGTGATGACGGCCGCCCAGGCCAGCCGCTGGACGCGGTCGCCGCGCGGGATCGGGGCCGGCGGCGGCGGGACGAAGTGGTTGGCCGCCTCCTCGGCGGCGGCGTCGTCGATACCCGGCGGGATGGCGGGCGCCGCGTCGGTCGCGTCGGACCCGGTGCCCGCGCCGCGCGGCGTCAGCGGGCCGAGCGTCACGGAGGCGTCGCGGAAGTCCTCAGGGCGCGGCTCGTCGAGCGGGTCGTCGGGCCCGATCTCCTCGGCCGCGGGCCACGGCTGGTCACCGTCGGAGGGTGCGGCGTGGAACGAGTCGATCAGCTCGGCCCAGGTCTGGTCGTCGTCTCGGCTCATCGCGGCAGGCCTCGGTTCCTCTTCGTGGTCACTCGTTCCACGAACGCCGCGGCGCCGGAGAAGATTTCCGGCGCGTCGTAATCGAGGGTGGCGACGTGATAGCTGCGCCGCAGGACGACCTCGGCGACATCGGTGGACGAGACGCCCGACAGGATGACCGGTGCGCTGGTGGCGTCGACGACGTGATCGTTCGCGCTGCGGTAGAGCAGCAGCGGCTGGGTGATCATGGCGAGGTCGCGGCGAACCACCTGCCACATCTTCGTCTGCGACCACAGCGCCTGCAGCGGCGTGCGGTCGTAGGCCCGCTCGTCCTGGCCGGGCATCGCGATGTCGCCGGACAGCGCGGCGGCCGACCGGCGCACCAGCCGCAGCAAGGGCAGCGCCAGCAGCCGCTTGTCGGCGCTGGTGACGACCGGGTTGACCAGGACCAGGCCCTGCACCAGCGGGCCGTGCTCCTGGGCCAGCCGCAGCGCCAGGCAGCCGCCCATGGACAGGCCGGCGACGACGACCTGCGGGCAGCGCTCGGCGAGGTCGAGCAGCGACCGCTCGACCCGGCGGTACCAGTCGGGCCAGGCGGTGGCGTTGAGGTCGGGCCAGGTGGTGCCGTGACCGGGCAGCCGCGGCAGTTCGACGCTGTACCCGTGGCCGGCCAGCTGCTCGGCCCAGGGACGCAGGGAGGCCGGCGAGCCGGTGAAGCCGTGGCACAGCAGCACGCCGACCGGCCCGCCGTCGTGCCGATACGGCTCGACCGAGTCGACCGCCTCGCCCTCGGAGAGCATCGCGTCCCCTCCCTCTCTCCCGCGCCGGCTCGCAACCAGCATCGTCGCATGCGCCCGATCCGGCCGCGCGGGCGAGGCCCCGTCGTCAGCTGCCCCGGTGGCGCACATTGGCGGTAGTGTTCCGACGTGTTCTATTGGCTGATGAAGAGCGTCTTGCTCGGGCCGATCCTGCGGTTGATCTATCGGCCCTGGGCTGAGGGTGTGGAGCACGTGCCCGCGAAGGGCGGCGCGATCCTCGCCGGCAACCACCTCACCGTCATCGACTCCTTCTTCCTGCCACTCGTCATCGACCGTAAGGTCAGTTTCCTCGCCAAGAGCGACTATTTCACCCAGCGCGGTGTCAAAGGTTGGTTGAAGCGCGTCTTCTTCGGCGGGACGGGCAACGTCCCGGTCGACCGCTCCGGCGGCCGGGCCAGCGAGGCGGCGCTGAACACGGCCGTCCAGATCCTCGAGAACGGCGACCTGCTCGGCATCTACCCCGAGGGCACCCGCTCGCCCGACGGCCGGCTCTACCGCGGCAAGACCGGCGTGGCCCGCATGGCGCTCGAGGCGCAGGTGCCCGTCGTCCCCGTCGCCATGATCGGGACGGCGGAGATGCAGCCGGCCGGGCGCATCATTCCCAAGGTCATGCGCCCCGGCATCCGGTTCGGCCCGGTGCTGGACTTCAGCCGCTATTACGGCATGGAGAACGACCGGCACGTGCTGCGGTCGGTCACCGACGAGATCATGTACGCCCTGATGGAGCTGTCCGGCCAGGAGTACGTCGACGTCTACGCCGCGTCGGTGAAGGCGAAGGCCGCCGAGCCCAAGGCGCCGTCCGACTGACGCCGCTCAGTGCCGGCCCGGGTAGCGGTCGGGCTCGGGCTCGGCCGGCTGCACGCTGTGGCTGGGGAAGTCCTCGAGCGAGCCGGTCGGGCGGTCGTCCCACTCGCTGAACGTCAGCGGGCTGGTGAGGTACGCCGTCAGCAGCTCGGCCGTGCGCCTGATGCCGTCGAGGTGGGTCCGCTCGTGCCCGTGGCTGGAGTCGACGCCGAAGCCGATCAGCGCGGTGCGGCACTCCAGCCCCGACTCGATGGCCGGCGCGGCGTCGGAGCGGTAGAAGCGGTACACGTCGCGGCGGTACGGCAGGTCGTTGCTCTCGCACAGCCCGATCAGCCGCCGCGTCAGGTGGTAGTCGAACGGGCCGGTGGAGTCGAGCATGCCGATGTTGACGGTGTCTTCGCGCGACTCCTGCCCCTCGCTGACCACGGCGTTGTCGACGGCGACCAGCTCGGCCACGTACTCGTCCAGGCCGTGGGTGGCGCCGACGCCGACCTCCTCGCCGATCGTCACCAGCAGGTGCGCCGTGACGGGGCGGCTGCGGCCGTCGTCGAGCAGCGCCTTGACGGCGGCCAGGCAGGCCGCGACGCCGGCCTTGTCGTCGAGGTGCCGCGACTTCACGTAGCCGTTCGGGGTGATCTGCGGCGCGGCGTCGAGCGCCACGAAGTCGCCGACCGAGAGGCCGAGGTCGAGCACGTCCTGCCGGGTCTCGACCGGCTCGTCCAGCCGGACCTCGATCTGGTGCCAGCCGACGCCCTGGGTGTCGACGGCGTCGCCGAAGTTGTGCCCGCTGGACATCAGCGGCAGCACGGTGCCGGTGTGCAGGTTGCTGAGGTCGTCGGTGAAGACGGTGACGTGGGCGCCCTCGGCGAACCGGGCGCTGTGCGTGCCGACGGGCACCACCTCGAGCCGGCCGTTCTCCTTGAGCCGCTTCACCATGCAGCCGATGGTGTCGGCGTGCACGGCGACCGCCCGGCTCGCCCCGCCCGGCGCGCCGTCGCCGGGCAGCGTGGCCCGCAGCACACCCCGTCGGGTCAGGCGAATGCGCACGCCCAGCTCGGTCAGGCGGTCGCCGACGATCTGCATGACGGCGTCGGTGCGGCCGGACGGGCTGGGCGTGCGCAGCAGTTCGAGCAGCACCTCGCGCAGGTACTCGTCGTCGATGGGCAGGCTCTTCATGGCTCTACCCTGACATGCCGCGCCGGTACCCTGCCGGAGTGCCCGCGAACGACGTGACCCAGGTGGCCGACGATTACCTCCGCGACCTCGCCGCACTCGAGCCGGCCGCCGCGCAGGCCCTGGGCCGGACGCCTTCGTCGCTGCTCCCGGACCTCTCGCCGGACGCGTTCGAGCGGCGGCACGCGGCGACGGTGGACGCGGCGGCCCGGCTGGCCGCGGTGCGGCCGTCCACGTTCCGGTCCCGGGTGCTCTATGAGGCCCTGTCCGAGCGGCTGGCCAGCGACGTCGCGCTGCATGAGGCCGGCTTCACGACGGCGCTGCTGGCGCCGCTGGCGACGCCGGTGCACGGGGTCCGGCGCACGTTCGACGACCTGCCGGGCGACGACTGGGACACGATCGGCCGCGAGCTGGCCCGGGTGCCGGCGGCGCTGGGGGAGTACGCGGCGACGCTGACGGCGTCAGCGGACCGCGGGCACGTGGTCGCCCGCCGCCAGGTGCTCGCCGTCGCCGCGCAGTGCGACGGCTGGGTGCGGGACGGTTTTTACCCGGGTCTCGTGAGGACGCGGCCTGCGCTGACCCCGGCGGCCGAGGCGGCGGCGGAGGCGACGGCCGGGTTCGCGACGTTCCTGCGCGAGTCGCTGCTGCCGCGGGCGGGCTCGCGCGACGGTGTGGGCCGCGAGCTGTACGAGGTGACGTCGGCGGCGTTCCTGGGCGCGCGGATCGACGTCGAGGAGACCTACGCCTGGGGCTGGGACGAGCTGGCCGCCCTGACGG
The DNA here is from genome assembly GCF_900105925.1 of Jiangella alkaliphila. NCBI lineage: Bacteria > Bacillati > Actinomycetota > Actinomycetes > Jiangellales > Jiangellaceae > Jiangella > Jiangella alkaliphila. The sequence goes on from NZ_LT629791.1 coordinate 3,912,374, forward strand.
CGCGGGCGCGGGCGGTGGCCGCGTCGATCGTCCCGTCCGGCGACGTCGACGACGCGGTACGGGCCCTGGACGCCGACCCGGCCGGCGTGATCGACGGCGTCCCGGCGCTGGAGGCGTGGCTGCAGTGCCGCGTCGACGAGACGATGTCCGCGGTCGCCGGCGCGCACTTCGACGTCCCCGACCGCACCCGCCGGGTGGAGTGCCGCGTGACGCCGTCCGCGTCCGGCGTCATGTACTACGTGCCGGCCGACCCGGGGCTGACCCGGCCGGGGCGGGTCTGGTGGACGCTGCCCGACGGCGTCACCCGGGCCCACGTCTGGCGGGAGGTGTCGACGCTGCACCACGAGGGCGTGCCCGGCCACCACCTGCAGCACGCCGTGACGCTGGGGCTCGACGACCTGCACCCGTGGCAGCGCTCGCTGTGCCACGTGCACGGGTACGCCGAGGGCTGGGCGCACTACGCCGAGGAGCTGGCCGACGAGCTGGGGCTGGTCCGGACGCCGGGGGAGCGGCTCGGGATGATCTTCGCGCAGCTCTGGCGCGCCGTCCGCGTCGTCGTCGACCTCGGGCTGCACCTGGACCTGCCGATCCCGCGCGGGAACGGGCTGGTCTACGCGGACCGGTGGACGCCCGAGCTGGGCGCGCGGATGCTGGTGGACGTCGCGCGGGTGGACCCGCAGACCGCGGCGTTCGAGGTCGACCGGTATCTCGGCTGGCCCGGTCAGGCGCTGGCGTTCCGGGTGGGCGCGCGGCTGTGGCGCGAGGCCCGTGCGGCGTCTGCGCTTGATCGGGGCTCCTTCCACGCCGACGCGTTGCGGCTCGGACCGGTCGGGCTCGGCCCGTTGCGGACGCTGCTCAGCGAGCGGCCACCAGGTCGGTGAGCGCGGCGATCAGCCGGTCCGCGTCGTGCCCGTCGAGCACGCCGGGCAGCGTGAGATTCTCGACGATCAGCCAGCTCAGCGCCAGATAGAACAGCACGACGGCGGTGTCGTCGCCGGGCAGCCCGGACTCGCGGTGCGACGCCATGTCGCGCTCCAGGTTGCCGCGGATGGTCGCCGTCAGCGACGCTCGGACCTCCGGCCGCCGGATCGCCTCCAGTCGCAGCTCCAGCAGCGCCAGGTACTCCGTCTGCTCGGCGGCGAGGCGGTGGTACATGGCCGTGAGCTCGCGCCGCAGCACGTCGGGGGAGGGCTCCGGCCGGGTGCGGACCATGGCGGCGATGGTGGCCTCGTCCGGGCGGAGCCTGACGTGGATGCGCTCGGCGGCCTGTGCGAGCAGCGCGTTCCGGCTGGCGAAGTAGTTCGACGCCGTACCCGCCGGCACCCCCGCCCGGCCGTCGACCGCGCGGAACGTCAGCCCGCGGGCGCCGTCACTGGCCAGCACCTCGATCGCGGCGTCCACCAACGCCGTCCGTCGTTCCGGGTTCTGCGCCATGGTCTCCCCTCAGGACTTGACAACCACTACACCTAGAGTACTACAACTGGAGTGGTTGTTGTCGTCTCTGTTCGGAGGAACCCATGCGATCGCTCGTCTACTACGTCGCCTCGACCGTCGACGGCTTCATCTGCGGCCCGAAGGCCGAGCTCGACTTCTTCTCCGCCGACGGCGACCACATGGCGGCCATCGGCGAGGAGTACCCCGAGACCATTCCGGTGCACTTCCGCTCGGCGCTCGGCATCGACCCGCCGAACCGCACCATTGACACCGTCCTCGAAGGCCGCGGCTCCTACCAGCTGGGCCTCGACGACGGCGTGGCGAACGCCTATCCGCACCTGCGCCACCTGGTGTTCTCGCGCACGCTCGGGCCGAGCCCCGACCCCGGCGTCGAGGTCGTCGCGACCGACCCGGTGCAGCGGGTGCGCGAGCTGAAGCGCGAGCCCGGGCAGCGCATCTGGCTCTGCGGCGGCAGCGAGCTCGCCGGCGTACTGCGCGACGAGATCGACGAGCTGGCGATCAAGATCTACCCCGTGGCGATCGGCTCCGGCCGCCCGCTGTTCGGCGCCGCCGGCTTCGCCCCGCACCACCTGCGCGTCACCTCGACCCGCACCTTCGACGACGGCGTCGTCTTCCTCCACTACGCCCGGCCGCCCCATGATCATCAATGATCATGGGGGTGGGGTCAGGTCGGGACGGACGGTGGCTGCCAGGCCCGCGGCGTCGTCCGGGTAGCGGGGAAGAGCAGATCGACGAATCGGGCGGCGGTGGGTTGCGGCTCGTGGTTGGCCAGGCCGGGCCGCTCGTTCGCCTCGATCAGGACGTACTCCTCCTCGGCCGGGCTGGGCACGATGAGGTCCAGCCCGGTCACCGGGATGTCGATCGCCTCGCTGGCCGCCACCGCGGCGGCCGCCAGCGTCGGGTGCAGCGTCCCGGTCACGTCGTGGATCGTCCCGCCGGTGTGCAGGTTCGCGGTGCGCCGCACCTTCAGCGCGTCGCCGTCGGGGAGCACGTCGTCCAGCTCGTAGCCCCCGGCGCGCACCGTCCCGACGGTCGTCTCGTCCATCGGCACCCGCGACTCGCCGCCGGTCGCGGCCGAGCGTCGCCGGCTGTGCGCGTCGATCAGCTCGGCGACGGTGTGCCGGCCGTTGCCGTACACGGTGGCCGGACGGCGGACGGCGGCGGCGACGACCTCGTGGCCGATGACGACGATGCGCAGGTCGTCGCCGTCGACGCACTCCTCGATGAGGACGTCGGGGCAGAACGTGCCGGCCAGGTCCACGGCGGTGCGCAGCTCGGACTCCGACGTCACTCCGACGGTGATGCCGCGGCCCTGCTCGCCGCGGACCGGCTTGACGACCGCCTCGCCGACCTCGTCCAGAAACGCCGCGTCGGCCTCCGGCGTCGACGCCGCCACGCCGCGCGGCACCGACAGCCCGGCCCGCTGGAAGATCCGCCGGGTGAGCTGCTTGTTGTCGCAGCGGCTCATCGCGACCGCCGTCGTCAGCTCTGACAGCGACTCGCGGGTGACGATGCGCCGCCCGCCATGAGACAGGCGCAGCTCGCCGCTCTCGGCGTCGGTGATCTCGACCAGGATGCCGCGCCGCCGCGCCTCGTCGGCGATGATCTTCGCGTACGGGTTCAGCTCGGTCGACTCCCCGGGGCCGGCGACGTACAGCGGCTCGTTGATCGGGTTCTTCCGCTTCACCGCGAACACCGGCACCCGCTGGAAGCCGAGCTTCGTGTACAGCCGGATGGCCGGGTCGTTGTCGTGCAGGACGGACAGGTCGAGGTGGTCGCGGCCGCGGCCGATGTACCGCTCGGCCAGCATCCGCACCAGCGCTTCGCCGACGCCGGGGGTGGTGCACTGCGGGTCGACGGCGAGGCTCCACAGGCTGGCGCCGTTGTCGGGGTCGTCGAACGCGCGGACGTGGTCGACGCCGGTGACGGTGCCGACGACGGCGCCGGTCCGCTCGTCCTGCGCGACCAGGTAGGTGAACGTCGGCGTGCGCTGGTTGCCCCACATGAGTTCGGTGTCGCCGGTGACCATGCCGCGCGCCGCGTACAGCCGGTTGATCTCCTCGGCGTCGGCCAGCTCGCTCATCTTGCGAACGAACACGCCGGCGACGGGGTTGCGCCGCGGCCGGTAGCGGTGCAGCTCCAGCCGGTACGTCAGCGACGGGTCGATGAACAGCTCGCCGGGCGCGTGCGACACCAGCACGTGCGGGTCGGCGACGTACATGGCGATGTCGCGGCGCCCGGCCTCCTCGGCCCGGAGCAGGTCGATGACGTGCCGCGGGTCCTCGAAGGTCTGCGCGAACACCAGCCGGCCCCACGCGCAGTCGACCAGGACGTCGCGTTTCATGTCCCGGACGAGGTGCTCCGGGGCCTCCTTCCACGGCCGGCTCCACAGCGACTGGCCGCCGCCGCCCCCTCGGCCGCGCCGGGCGTCGCTCACGAGGTCACGCCTTGCGTCTGGAGCCAGAGCTCCAGCAGGCCCAGCTGCCAGAGCCGGTTGCCGCGCAGGGGAGTGAGGTCGGCGTTGGGGTCGATGCGCAGCCGATCGACGTACTCGGGGCGGAACAGCCCGCGGTCGCGCGCGGCGGCGGAGTGCAGGGCGTCCTCGACGAGCTCGAGGTACGGCCCCTGCAGGTACTTCAGCGCCGGCACCGGGAAGTAGCCCTTCGGCCGGTCGATCACCTCGTGCGGGATGACCCGGCGGGCGGCCTCCTTGAGCACGCCCTTGCCGTCCTGCGCCAGCTTCAGCTCCGGCGGGCACTGGGCGGCCAGCTCGACCAGCTCGTGGTCGAGGAACGGCACCCGCGCCTCCAGGCCCCACGCCATCGTCATGTTGTCGACCCGCTTGACCGGGTCGTCGGTCAGCATGATCTGGGTGTCCAGCCGCAGCGCCGCGTCGACGGCGGTCTCGGCGCCGTCCCTGGTCAAGTGGTCGCGGACGAAGTCCAGGCTGACGGCGCCGCCGGGGAGGTGGGCGGGCGCGACGACCTCGGCCATCGCGGCGTGGTCGCGGTCGAAGAACGCCTTCGCGTAGGCGGCGACGGCGTCGTCGCGGCCGACGCCGGCCAGCGGCGGGTACCAGTGGTAGCCGGCGAACACCTCGTCGGCGCCCTGGCCGGACTGCACGACCTTGACGTGCTTGCTGACCTCTTGGCTCAGCAGGTAGAAGGCGACGGCGTCGTGGCTGACCATCGGCTCGCTCATGGCGGCGATGGCGTCGCCGAGGGACGGCAGCAGGTCGGCGCCGACCCGGATGCGGTGGTGGTCGGTGCCGAACTCGCGGGCGATGACGTCGGAGTACTTGAACTCGTCGCCCTCCTCGCCGCCGACCGCGTCGAACCCGATGCTGAACGTGTTCAGCCCGGTCTGGCCCTCCTGAGCGAGCAGCCCGACGACCAGGCTGGAGTCGAGGCCGCCGGACAGCAGCACGCCGACCGGCACGTCGGCGACCAGGCGCCGGCGCACGGCCACCCGCAGCGACTCGAGGACGGCCTCCTCCCAGTCGGTGGCCGACCACGCGCTCTTCGCGGGGTCGCGGGTGAAGGACGGATCCCAGTACACCCGCTCGCGGCTCGCGCCATCGGGCTCGACGACGCGGACGGTGGCCGGCGGCAGTTTGCGCACGCCGGTGAGGATCGTGTGCGGCGCCGGGACGACGGCGTGCCAGGTCAGGTAGTGGTGCAGCGCGACCGGATCGATGGAGGTGTCGACGCCGCCGGCCCGGAGCAGGGCTGGCAGCGTGCTGGCGAACCGCAGCCGGTCGGGCGTCTCGGCGAGGTACAGCGGCTTGATGCCGAGGCGGTCGCGGGCCAGCACCAGCCGGCCGGAGTCGCGCTCGTGGATCGCCAGCGCGAACATGCCGACGAGGTGGTCGACGAAGTCCTCGCCCCACCGGTGGTACGCCTTGCCGATGACCTCGGTGTCGGACGTGGAGAAGAACCGGTAGCCGTGCCCGCTGAGCTCGTCGCGCAGCTCGCGGTAGTTGTAGATGCAGCCGTTGAAGACGACGGCCAGCCCCAGCTCGGCGTCGACCATCGGCTGATGGCCGTGTGGGGAGAGGTCGATGATCGACAGCCGTCGGTGGCCGAGCGCCAGCGACCCGTGCGCGTAGGCGCCGGAGTCGTCGGGTCCTCGGGCCACCATGGCGTCGCACATGAGGCCGACCGAGGCGAGGTCGGCGGGGCGGTTGTCGAACCTGAGTTCACCGGTGAGGCCGCACATGTGTTTCGAGCCTACCCACCCTTCCGCCGCGCGTCGCGGCGAGCGAGGCCGCCGGCGCGGCCTCTGGGGAGGGGTACCCGCAGTTCATGGCCCGAAACGCAGTTCGGCGGTGGCGCTCTCCGTGAGATGCGCCACCGCCGAACCGGTGGAACGTGGTGCTACTTACTCAGGCGATCGGCTCAGAGGTTCGAGCCGGCCGTGCGACGCCGGGCGGCGAAGGCCGCACCGGCACCACCGGCGGCCAGCAGCAGAGCCAGGCCGATCATGGTGGTGGTGTTCGAACCGGTGTCGGGCAGCTCGTCGCCGTCGTCACCGTTGTCGTCGCCGTCGTCCTCACCCGGGGTCTCGGTGGGCGTCGGCGTCGGCTCCTCGGTGGGCTCCTCGGTCGGCGTCGGCTCCTCGGTGGGCTCGGCCTCTCCGGCGACCGTGATGGTCACGGTGGCGGGGATGCCGTCGATGGCGCCGTCGTTGGCGAGGTACAGGAAGCTGTCCTCGCCCTCGAAGCCCTCGGCCGGGGTGTAGACCAGCGTGGTGAGGGTCTCGTCGTCAGTGGTCAGTGTGCCGCCGGCCTCGGGGTCGGTCTCGCTCACCTTGAACGACACGTCGTCGCCCTCGGCGTCGTCGGCCGACAGCGTGATCTCGACCGGGGTGTTGATGGTGGTCTCGATCTGGACGTCGACGACCTCGGCCGGCGTGTTCTCACCGGAGGCGACGTTCGCGATGTCGTCCGCGACGGCGCTCAGCTGGGTGTAGACACCCGGGATGCCCGGACGGGCGCAGCCCTCGCCCCAGCTCACGACGCCGACCTGGATCCACTCGCCGCCGTCCTCGACCAGCAGCGGGCCACCGGAGTCGCCCTGGCAGGAGTCGATGCCGCCCTCTTCGAGGTCACCGGCGCACAGCTCGACGTCGGGGCTCGTGGCGATGTCGATGGCCTCGTAGGCCGCGACGCACTCCTCGTCGCTGACGCTCGGGACGTCGACCTGCAGCAGGACATCGCTCGGCGCGCCGCCCTCGGAGGTGGCGCCCCAGCCGATGACCCGGTACTCCTCGGAGGCGTCGAGCGAGTCGTCCGAGACGATCGTCACCGGGGTGGCGACATCGGCCGGGACCGGCTCGCTGAGCTCGACCAGCGCCCAGTCGTTCGGGATGCCGGAGATGTTGCCGGAGAAGACCTGCGTGGAGGTGAACTCCGTGCCGGGCTCGGTCAGGTCGTTCGGGCCGAACCGGACGGTGATGCCCTCGTCCGGGCCGGTGCCGTTGACGCAGTGGGCGGCGGTGAGGACGTGGGTCTCGTCGTAGAGGGAGCCGCCACAGCTGAAGTTGCCGTCGGGGGTCGCGATGGTGACGGAGGCCATGAAGGGGTATTCGCCCTCCGGGGCCTCTTCACCGCCGACGATCTTGGTCTCGAACTCGGCAGGCGAGCTCTGGACGATGAGGGACTCCTGCGGAATCTCCTCGGCTGCGGCCGCGGTGCCGGCGGCGCTCATGACGGTGAGGCCCGTAACGAGGGCAGCCGTCAGTGCGCCCGCAGCGCGGACGCGCGCGCGGAAGGTCTTCACACTGTCTCCAATTCACAATGAATGTCAGTCAGTTCACAGTCGAGCCCCCCACTACCGCGCGTGCCCCGCGGGCGCAGGAGGGCCCGAAATGCTGGGAATGCTACACGAGGCTCGGACCCGCGGGAACCAACGGGGTGCGAATCGCGTCTAACGCGTTCGCGGCCCCCCGGAAGCCCCTGCCGATCAGTGCCACGCAGGGCCGGATCACACCCCTCAACCGCTCGATTCATACAGGTCAGCGGCGTGATCCGGGCCGGCCGTGTCGGCGAGCCGACGCGACTGGCAGGAGCAGGATGTCATGAATTGGCTCTACGCCGGGCGTGTCGCGGCGAATCGGCCGGGGAAAATTCCGGGGAGGCGCGCGGCCGCCGAAGCTACGCTCGGCGGGTGACCGACACCTCCCGCACCGATCCCGCGATCCCCGCCCGGCCCACGGTCGACGGGCTGGACGAGGTATGGGCGGCGCGCTGGGAGCGCGACGGCATCTACCGGTTCGACCGCACCCGCCCGCGCGCCGAGGTGTACTCCATCGACACCCCGCCGCCGACGGTGAGCGGCTCGCTGCACGTCGGACACGTCTTCTCTTATACGCACACCGACGTCGTCGCGCGCTACCAGCGCATGCGCGGCAAGGCGGTGTTCTACCCGATGGGCTGGGACGACAACGGCCTGCCGACCGAGCGGCGCGTGCAGAACCACTTCGGCGTGCGCTGCGACCCGTCGCTGCCGTATGAGCCCGGCTTCGAGCCGCCGGCCGGCGGCGGCTCGCGGGCGGCGAAGGACCAGCTGCCGGTGTCGCGGCGCAACTTCATCGAGCTGTGCGAGCGGCTGACGGTCGAGGACGAGCGCGCGTTCGAGCAGCTGTGGCGCCGGCTCGGGCTGTCGGTGGACTGGTCGCACGGCTACCAGACCATCGACGCGACGGCGCGGCGGGCGTCGCAGCGGGCGTTCCTGCACAATCTCGCCCGCGGCGAGGCGTACCTGGCCGAGGCGCCCACGCTGTGGGACGTCACGTTCCGGACGGCGGTCGCGCAGGCCGAACTGGAGGATCGCGAGCGCCCGGGCGCCTACCACGACCTCGTCTTCGCCCGCGGCGACGGCGAGCCGCTGCTCGTCGCGACCACCCGGCCCGAACTGCTGCCGGCCTGCGTCGCCGTCGTCGTGCACCCCGACGACGCGCGGTACGCGGCGCTGGTCGGCACGACCGTCCGCACGCCGGTGTTCGGCGTCGGCGTGCCCGTGGTCGCGCACCGCCTGGCCGACCCCGAGAAGGGCACCGGCGCGGCGATGATCTGCACGTTCGGCGACACCACCGACGTCACCTGGTGGCGCGAGCTGGCGCTGCCGACCCGCCCCGTGGTCGGCCGCGACGGCCGGGTCCTGCCCGACGTGCCGCCGTGGCTGGACGACCCGGCCGGGCGGGCCGCGTACGAGCAACTGGCCGGCGCGACGGTGCACACCGCCCGGCAGCGGGTGGCCGAGCTGCTGCGCGAGTCCGGCGGCCTCGTCGGCGAGCCGCGGCCGATCACCCACCCGGTGAAGTTCTACGAGAAGGGCGACCGGCCGCTCGAGATCGTCACCACCCGGCAGTGGTACATCCGCAACGGCGGCCGCGACGAGGAGCTGCGCGCGGCGCTGCTCGAGCGCGGCGACGAGCTCCAGTGGCACCCGGCGCACATGCGCGTCCGCTACCAGAACTGGGTCGGCGGGCTCAACGGCGACTGGCTGATCAGCCGGCAGCGGTTCTTCGGCGTGCCCATCCCGCTCTGGTACCCGCTGGACGAGTCCGGTGCGCCGGTGCACGACGCGCCGATCGTCCCGGCCGAGGCGGCGCTGCCGGTCGACCCGTCGTCCGACGCCCCACCCGGGTACACCGAGGCGCAGCGCGGCGCCCCCGGCGGCTTCACCGGCGACCCCGACGTCATGGACACCTGGGCGACGTCGTCGCTGACGCCGCAGATCGCCGGCGGCTGGGGGAGCGACGACGACCTGTTCGCGCGGGTGTTCCCGATGGACCTGCGGCCGCAGGCGCACGAGATCATCCGCACCTGGCTGTTCGCCAGCGTCGTCCGGGCACACCTCGGGAACAGCGTGCTGCCGTGGCGGCACGCGGCCATCTCCGGCTGGATCCTCGACCCCGACCGCAAGAAGATGTCCAAGTCCGCCGGCAACGTCGTCACGCCCCTGGACCTGCTGGAGCAGTACGGGTCCGACGGCGTCCGCTACTGGGCCGCGAGCGGCCGGCCCGGCGCCGACACCGCGTTCGACCCCGGCCAGATGAAGATCGGCCGCCGGCTGGCGATGAAGATCCTCAACGTCAGCCGGTTCGTGCTGGGACTGGGCCCGGTGGCCGACGCCGCCGAGGTCACGGCGCCGCTCGACCACGCCGTCCTGGCCAGGCTCGACCTCACCGTCGCCGCCGCGACCCGCGCGCTGGACGACTACGACCACACCCGCGCGCTCGAGGTCACCGAGCGGTTCTTCTGGGACTTCTGCGACGACTACGTCGAGCTGGTGAAGGCGCGCGCCTACGGCGACTCCGGCGACTCCGCCGGCGCGGCGTCGGCCCGTTCGACGCTGCGGCAGGCGCTGGCAGTGCAGCTGCGGCTGTTCGCGCCGTTCCTGCCGTTCGTCACCGAGGAGGTCTGGTCCTGGTGGCGCGACGGCTCGGTGCACCTGGCGCCGTGGCCGGCCGCCGAGGGCGTCCCGGCGGCCGAGGCGGAGCTGTTCGCGACGGCGTCGGCGCTGATCGGGGCGGTGCGCAAGGCCAAGACGGAGGCGCAGCTGTCGCTGCGGACGGACGTGCCGCGGGCGGTCGCCCGGGTCCGGCCGGCCGACGCCGGGCCGGCCGGTGCGCTGCTCGACGACGTGCGTGCGGCCGGGCGGGTCGCCGTCCTCGACGTCGAGCCGGATCCCGAGGCCGACGTGGTCACCGTCACGCTCGCCTGACGAAATACCCCTAGGGGGTATGCTGTTGCATGGTCTGAGCCGATGAGAGGTGAAGTGACCATGGAACAGCACGAACACGCCGTCGCGACGGAGGAGCATGCCGCCCACGCCGGGCATGGCGCCGGGCACGGTGCGGGGCACGACAAGCACGCCGGGCACGGCGACGGCAGCATGTTCCGGGACAAGTTCTGGGTGAGCCTGGTGCTCGCCGTCCCGGTGGTCGGCTTCAGCGAGATGTTCGCCGACCTGGTCGGTTACGAGGTGCCCGGCTGGGGGACGTGGATCCCACCGGTGGTCGGCACGTTCCTCTTCTTCTACGGCGGCTGGCCGTTCCTCGCCGGCGCCAAGGCCGAGCTGGCCGACCGCCTGCCCGGCATGATGACGTTGATCTCGCTGGCCATCACGGTCGCGTTCGTCGCGAGCGGGCTGACGTCGCTGGAGATCGGCGGCCTCGACCTCGATTTCTGGTGGGAGCTGGCGCTCCTGATAGTCGTCATGCTGCTCGGGCACTGGCTGGAGATGCGCGCGCTCGGGCAGGCGTCCGGTGCGCTGCAGGCGCTGGCCGAGCTGCTGCCCGACACCGCCGAACGGGTGGCCGCGGACGGTTCGGTGACCGAGGTCCCGCTGGCCGAACTGGCCGTCGGCGACGTCGTCCTGGTGCGCTCCGGCGGCCGCGTCCCGGCCGACGGCGTGGTCGCCGAGGGCACCGCGGAGGTCGACGAGTCCACCGTCACCGGCGAGTCGAAGACCGTCAGCCGCGGCCCGGGCGACCGCGTCGTCGCGGGCACCGTCGCCACCGACACCGCGATCCGCGTCGAGGTCAACGCCGTCGGCGACGACACCGCGCTGGCCGGCATCCAGCGGCTGGTGGCCGACGCGCAGGCGTCCAGCTCGCGGGCGCAGGCCCTGGCCGACCGCGCCGCCGCGTGGCTGTTCTGGTTCGCGCTCGGCGCCGGCGCGCTGACGTTCCTGGTCTGGACGTTGCTCGGCGAGGCGTCGGACGCGGTCGAACGGACCGTGACGGTGCTGGTCATCGCCTGCCCCCACGCCCTCGGGCTGGCCATCCCGCTGGTGATCGCGATCTCGACGGCGATGTCCGCCCGGGCCGGCATCCTGGTCAAGGACCGGCTGGCGCTGGAGCGCATGCGGCAGGTCGACGCCGTCCTGTTCGACAAGACCGGCACGCTGACGGTCGGCCGGCCCGCGGTCGCGGGCGTCGCGGTCGCGGGCTCGGTCACCGAGGATGAGCTGCTTGCCGTCGCCGCGGCAGCTGAGCGCGATTCCGAGCACCCGCTGGCCAGGGCCGTCGTCGCGGCGGCGGAGGCGCGCGGCCCGGTGCCCGCGGCGACGGAGTTCCGCTCGCTCACCGGCAAGGGCGTGCGCGCGATCGTCGACGGCGCGTCGGTCGCGGTGGGCGGCCCCGGGCTGCTGCGCGACCTCGACCTGCCGGTGCCGTCGTCGATCGAACCCCAGGTCGGCGAGTGGGCCGCGGCCGGCTCCACCGTCCTCTACGTCGTCCGCGACGGCGCCGTGCTCGGCGCGCTGGCACTGGCCGACGAGATCCGGCCGGAGTCGCGCGAGGCCGTCGCGCTGCTGCGGGCGGAGAAGGTGCACACGGTGATGATCACCGGCGACGCCCGCAACGTCGCCGAGTCGGTGGCGGCGAAGGTCGGCATCGACGAGGTGTTCGCCGAGGTGCTGCCCGAGGACAAGGACGCCGCGGTCACGTCGCTGCAGCAGCGCGGCCTGTCCGTCGCGATGGTCGGCGACGGCGTCAACGACGCGCCCGCGTTGGCCCGCGCCGACGTCGGCGTCGCGATCGGTGCCGGTACCGACGTCGCGGTCGAGTCCGCCGGCGTGGTGCTCGCCTCCGACGACCCGCGCGGCGTGGTCTCGGCCCGGCGGCTGTCCACGGCCAGCTACCGGAAGATGGTGCAGAACCTGGTGTGGGCGACGGGGTACAACCTGCTGTCCGTACCGCTCGCGGCCGGCGTGCTCGCGCCGATCGGGTTCGTGCTCCCGCCCGCGGCCGCCGCCGTCGCCATGACGGCGTCGACGGTCATCGTCGCCGCGAACGCCCAGCTGCTGCGCCGCCTGGACCTGCGGCCGGACCACCTGGCCCGCTGACCCCGTCGCCCCGCCTTTGCAATGAGCACCTATACGCACCGGTGCGTATGGGTGCTCATTGCAAGTGGGAGGCGTGGGCGCGGTGGCGGCGGACGGCCTGGCGGTTGGCGCAGCGGGTCGAGCAGTAGCGCTGCCGCCCGTTGCGGGTGACGTCGGCGAAGGCGACGGTGCAGTCGCCGGCGGCGCAGCGGGCGAGGCGGTGCAGCCCGCGCTGGGTGAGGAACCACGCCAGCCCGAACGCGGTGATCGCCGCGAACTGCCGCTCCGGCGTCACGTCGTCGGGGCGGAAGTGCACGTGCGGCGGGCCGTTGTGCAGGCTGATCCGCGGGTGTGACGTGCCGCGGGCGAGCAGCCGGTTGAGCGCCTCGATCCGTTCCCCGGTGGTCGGCGCGTCCACCACGCCGGCCAGCGCCGTCCGCCAGCGCCGCAGCCCGGCCGCGTCCTCATCCGACGGCGGACGCTCCAGCAGCAGGTCGTGTTCACCCGCCAGCTCGGCGACGTCGGCCGCGGAGTCGAGGCGGGCGTTCACCAGCGCCGCGGCCAGCAGTGCGCCCTCGTCGCTGTAATGGTTGAAATGCACAATGCCATTACAGCACCCTGAGAGCATGAGTGGAACAACGTTGGACGTCGTGCGGGCCTGTGGCCGCTGCGGCGCGACCCTCCGGCCGGACCACGTGACGTCGTGGCACCGCACCGGCGACGGCTTCGTCGGCTACGGCCGGTGCGCCTGCGGCGGCCTGGTCGTGGTGCGTCCGGGACAATCGTCAGATCGTCTGGTCGAGGAGGACCCATGGGCTTGAGCAGTCACCGACTGAACTCGATGATCGCGGTCACAGACATGACCCGGGCGGTGGAGTTCTACGAAGGGAAACTCGGTCTTTCGGCGGTGCGGACGGACGCGGACGGAAGCAGGGTGTACACCTCGGGCGGCCACGAATCGTTGGTCGTGTATCCCTCTCCGGACCACGCCGGCAGCTCGACCGCGACCCTGGCGACCTGGTACGTCGACGACGTCGAGCAGACGGTCGACGAGCTGACCTCGAACGGCGTGACCTTCGAGCACTACGATGGCGTGCTCGAGAGCGGCTTCGACTACGGGACGGACGACAAGGGGGTCTCACCTCGCGCCGGCGGCGGCAAGGTCGCCTGGTTCAAGGACCCCCGACGAGAACATCTTCTCGATCGAGGGCGATCGCTAGGACCTGTCGTGACCGGCCCGGAGCCACACCTAGATCCGCAGGACGTCGACGGCGGCGCGGGCGGCCCGGCCGATCGCGCGGTCGGCCTCCGGCTGCGACCTGGCCGCGACGGTCGAGGCGGTGAGCGCGGCGACGGCGACGTGGTCGCCGGTCGACGTGGTGACCATGCCGGCCTCGTGCCGCAGGTTGAGGAACGTGCCGGTCTTGCTGCTGACGGTGACGGAGTCGGCGGCCAGCTCCGCGCCGATGCGCTGGCGCACCTGGTGTCCCAGCAGCTCGCGCAGCCGCGCGGTCGCCGCCGGCACGCTGACGTCGTCGGCCCAGACACGCTCGACCAGTGACACCAGCCCGGCGGCGGTCCCGCTGGTCGCGGACGCGACGTCCAGTGTCGGCAGCACGTGCCCGCCGCCGTCGGTGGTGGCCCGCACGGCCAGCTCCAGCGCCAGCACCGGGTCGCCCGCGGCGGCGGCCGTCGCGGCGTCGTAGAGCCGGCGCATCGGGTGCCGCACGACGATGCCGTCGCACCCCCAGCCCTGCAGCGTCGCCGTCACCCGCTCGGGCGGGACGAGCGCGAAGACGGCGTCCGCCGCGGCGTTGTCGCTGACCGACAGCATGAGCAGCAGCAGGTCCTCGAGCGCGATGCGGCTCGGGTGCCGGAACAGCGCCGCACCCGTCGGCCCCGGCGTGGCCCGCCCCGGGACGAGGTCGACGGGGTGTGCCGGGTCCAGCTCACCGGCGGCGATGAGGTCGAGCACGACGAGCGCCAGCGGCAGCTTGCCCACCGACGCCAGCGCGTACGGGACGTGCACGTCGAACCCGAGGTCGTCGCCGGTGTCGACGTTGCGGGCGTACAGCGCGCCCCGCAGCCCGGTGCGCCGCCAGTCGGCGCGGATGTCGTGCGCCGTGCGCACCGCCTCGCCGGAGAAGCCGAACGCGTCGGACGTCGTCATCGCGGCTCCTCCGGGTCGGTGACCAGCCCGGCCGCGCGGGCCAGCGCCGGCAGCACGGCGTCGACCAACTCGCGCGCGACCCGCGGCCGGCCGGCGACGGCGTACGTGCGGCGCACCGCGACGTCGCCGAGCGGGCGCCAGCGCAGCCGGTGTGCCGCCGCCCACGCGGGAGTGCACAGGATCGCGTCGCCGTACTCGAGCGCGCAGGTCAGCGCCTCGGTGTCGGACGTGCCGACGCACAATTGGTCGTCCAGCAGGCCGGCCAGCCGGGCGGCGCGGCGGACCGGGTCGCGCACCCACGGCACGTCGTCCTCGGTGGACAGGTGCAGCGCTCGCGGGCGGCCGTCGTCGCCGCCGGAGCGGCGGAGCTGGTCCAGGTGCAGGCGGCGCCCGCGCAGGTCGTCGGCCGCGGTCGCCGCGCCCAGCTCGGCGCCGGTCTCCTCCTCGTCCGGCGGGCAGGGCAGCAGCGCGACGTCGAGCCGGCCGCGGCGGACGAGGGCCGCCCGCTCCGCGGCGGCCTGCTCGGTGAACGTCAACGTGACGCCTGCCGCGGCGGCCGCGCGCCGGGCGGCGACCAGTGCCCGCGGGTCCGGACCGGCCGGGATGCCGGCGCTGAGCCCGGCGGCGCGGGCTGCGGCGGCCAGCTCGCGGAAGTGCCCGGCCCGGGCGACGAGGTCGGCGGCGTGGGGGAGCAGCGTGCGGCCGGCGTCGGTCAGCTCGACCTGCCGCGACGTGCGGTGCAGCAGCGTGGTGCCGAGATCGCGCTCGAGCGCCGCGACGCGCCGGCTGACGACAGGCTGCGGCGTGCCGCAGAGGTCGGCGCCGCGGGTGAAACTGCGCGCCTCGGCCACCGCGACGAACGCCTCGAGGTGCCGCAGCAGGTCCACGGGCAGCCACCATACACATTCGGCATGGATCGGTGGCGGTTGCGTCTTGGACATCGGTGTGTGCGCCTTGCGACGGTGATGGGGCTCGTCACCTGCACCCAGGAGGAACCCCGATGACGCTCACCCGCCGTACCGTGCTCCGTGCCGGCCTGGCCGTCCCGCTGGCCGCGTCGGCCGGCCTGTTCGCCACCGGCAGCGCCGGCGCCAGCCCCAGCGCCAGCGCCGACCCGGCGGTCCGCGAGCTGGAGCGCACCCACGACGTCACGCTCGGCGTCAGCGCGACGAACCTCGCCACCGGCGCCCGCCTCGCGCACCGGGCCGGCGACCGGTTCCCGATCCTGTCGGTGTTCAAGTCCATCGCCGCGGCCGCCGTCCTGCGTGACCTCGACGAGGCCCGCCTGGACCACCGGGTCTGGTTCCCGCCGGCCGACATCCTGGCGAACTCGCCGATCACCGCCGAGCACGTCGACACCGGCATCACCGTCGCCGAGCTGTGCGACGCCGCGATCCGCTTCAGCGACAACGCGGCCGGGAACCTGCTGCTGCGCGAGATCGGCGGGCCGCGCGGGCTGACCGCGTTCGCCCGGTCGATCGGCGACGGCGCCACCCGGCTGGACCGCTGGGAGCTCGAGCTGAACTCCGCCGAGCCGGGTGACGAGCAGGACACGTCCACGCCGGCGGCGCTGGCCCGGACCTTCGCCGGCCTGCTGGTCGGCGACCTGCTGCGACCGGCGGACCGGCGCCGGCTGCGAAGCTGGATGCTGGCCAACACGACGTCCGGGCCGCGGTTCCGCGACGCGCTGCCGGACGGCTGGCGGCTGGCCGACAAGACAGGCGCCGGCGACTACGGCACCAACAACGACGCCGGGGTCGCGTGGAACCCGGCCGGCGAGCCGATCGTCATCGTTGCGATGAGCCGCCGCACGGAGCGCGACTCCGTCCGGGTCGACGCCGCACTGGCCGACGTCGCCCGCCTGGTGGTGCGGCGGCTCGGCTGACGGCTCGGCGCGGACGGGTACGGCCGGCCGTGCGCTGGGGTGCATTGGCGCTAGGGTGTCCCGGACAACGGGGCAGGAACGGGGAGCGATGATCTGGAAGAGCGGACCGCGGCGGACCTTCGCCGCGGTGGCCGGGGGCGTGCTGGTGGCGACGGCGGCGGGCTGCAGCGGCGACGATCCGCCCGACGCCACTCCGGTCGCCGAGCAGCTGGCGCAGGCGGTCGCGTCCGGTGACTTCGCCGGCGTCCCGCTCGGCGACGCCAGCGCCGAGGACGCCACGGCCGCCGTCGCCTCGATGGTCGAGGGCACGGGCGAGGCCACCACCCGCACGGTCACCGTCGCCGGCCTCGAGCAGACCGACGACGAGAACACCCGCGAGGTCACCCTCGACGTCGGCTGGGACCTCGACGGCTCCGGCGCACAGACGCCCGCCGCGACGCCCGCGCCCACCGACACGGAGACGCCGACGGCCGCACCCACCTCCACGCCCACGGCGAGCGCCACGCCGGACACCCCGGACTGGACATACCAGACCACCGCCACCCTGCGCCGTGCAGAGGACACCGAGGCCGGCTGGACGGTGGACTGGTCGCCGGCCCTCCTGCACCCGCAGCTCACCGAGGGCGCCACCCTCGACCTGTCCCGGACAGCGGCCCAGCGCGCGGACATCCTGGGCGCCGGTGGCGAGGTCATCGTCACCGAGCGGCCGGTCTACCGCGTCGGCATCGACAAGACCCGCGTCGACGCAACGCTGGCGCCGACGTCCGCGACGGCGCTGGCCGAGGTCGTCGGAGTCGACCCGGCCGGCCTGGCCGCCCGGGTGGAGGACGCGGGGGAGCGGGCCTTCGTCGACGCCATCACGCTGCGCGAGTCCGACGCGGCGCCGCTGCTGGCGCAGATCGAGGCGATCGAGGGCGCCGTCGCCATCGAGGACACCCTCGCGCTCGCGCCGACGCGCGACTTCGCTCGGCCGATCCTCGGCACCGTCGGTGACGCCACGGCCGAGCTGGTCGAGGAGTCCGGCGGGCGCGTCGTTGCCGGTGACGTCGTCGGGCTGTCCGGGCTGCAGGCGGAGTACGACGAGCAGCTCGGCGGCACGCCCGGGCTGGTCGTCGAGCTGGTGCCGCCGGAGCCGTCGGCCGAGCCCACCGGCACCTCCACCGCCACGCCGGCCGCGGAGGAGCCCGAGCCGGCCGAGCCGGAGGTGCTGTTCGAGCGCGAGGCGCTGGCCGGCACGCCGCTCACCACGACGCTGGACATCGACCTGCAGAGCAGCGCCGAGGCCATCCTGGCCGACGTCGCCCCGGCCAGCGCGATCGTCGCGATCCAGCCGTCCACCGGCGCCGTCCTGGCCGCCGCCAGCGGGCCGGGCGGCGAGGGCTACTCCACCGCGACGCTCGGCCAGTACCCGCCCGGCTCGACGTTCAAGGTCGTGACGTCGCTGGCGCTGCTGCGCGCCGGGCTGACCGCTGAGTCCGTCGTGCCGTGCACCTCGACGGTCGACGTCGACGGCCGCGCGTTCGAGAACTACGACGACTACCCGTCCGGCGCGATCGGCGACATCACCCTGCGCGAGGCCGTCGCGAACTCCTGCAACACCGCCTTCATCAGCCAGAACACCGTGGCCGACCAGGCGTCGCTGGCGCAGGCCGCGGCGTCGCTCGGGCTGGGCGTCGAGCAGCAGGCGGGCACGCCGGCGTTCTTCGGCGCGGTGCCGGCCGAGGCCGAGGGCACCTCGCACGCCGCGTCGATGATCGGCCAGGGCGACGTGCTGGCCTCGCCGCTGGCCATGGCGACGGTGGCCGCGTCGGTCGCCGCCGGGCACACCGTCGCGGCGACGCTGGTCGAGCCGGCCGCCGCCGCGCCGGAGAGCACCCTGACCGCCGACGAGGCCGCCGTGCTGCAGGACCTCATGCGCGCGGTCGTCGAGGACGGCAGCGGCGCGTTCCTCGGCGGCGTCCCCGGCGACCCGGTCGGCGCCAAGACCGGCACCGCGGAGTACGTGGACGACGACGGCGAGATCCGCACGCACGCCTGGATGATCGCCACCCAGGGCGACCTCGCCGTCGCGGTGTTCGTCGAGGACGGCGAGTCCGGCTCGCGCACCGCCGGCCCGCTGCTGGAGGCCTTCCTAGGGGGTACCTGACGGATCTCCGGCGTCGCGGACCGACGTCTGGATGCCGCCCGATCCACCAGTATCCGTCAGGCACCCCTGATGTAGAGCGTGCCCAGCGGCGTCGCCGACGCCGCGTCAGAAGGGCGGCGGCTCAGGATCTGGCGGGTATGACCCACCTACTCCGGCGGGGACGGGCGCCGGCGTGCTCATGACCGGCCCGACGACCTCGGGTTCGGCGGGGTAGTGGTGGCCGGCGGGGGTGGTCCACCAGGTGGTGCCGTGGGTGTCGGTGGTGATGGTGAAGGTGTGCCAGGTCTTGGCGCGGTGGTGGCCGTCGTGCAGGGCCCAGGTGTTGGCGGGGTCGGTGGTGCCGCCCTCGGCATAGGGGATCTTGTGGTCGATCTCGGCCTCCGTGGCCGGTCGGTGGCAGGTGGGGAACCTGCAGGTGCGGTCGCGGGCGATGACGTGGGCTGTGAGGTCGGCCGGTGGGGTGTAGCTCGTGCGGCCGTACTCGAGCAGTCGCCCGTCGGCGGGGTCGGTGAGCAGCCTGCGCAGGGTGGCGTCGGCGGTGATGCGCCGCACGGTGCCGGCCGTGACCGGGCCGTACCCGTCGAGATGTCCGGGCAGGTCATCGCTGCCGAGGTAGGCACCGACCGGCACGGCGACGTGCACGGTGGCCGCCCGGCCCCGGCGCCGCCCGAGCACCACCGGCCCGCCGTTGCCGTTGCCGTTGGCGTCGGCGTCGGCGTCGGCGCAGGACGGTGGCGGGGCCGCGGCGGTGGTGCAGATGGGGTTGCAGCAGCCGAGGTGCCCGGACTCCAGCGCGGTCCAGGCCAGGCCGGTGAGCAGGTCGAAGCGCAGCTGGTCCAGGCTGCGGTCGTCGCCGGCGCAGCGGGCGTGGCGGGCGGCGGCATCGGTGGCCACCCACAGCGCGATGACGTCTTCGGCCGGTCCGTACAGCGTCATGGTCGCCGTGCCGTCGTCGCCGCCGGGCGAACCGGGCTCGGGCCGGCCGACGCAGCGGCGGTCAGCGGCCTGCCTGCGGCGGTCTTCGGCGCCGGCAGGGTCCGCGGCGATGACCTCGCTGCGCATCCGCTGGTCCAGGACCCACCGGGTCCGGTCCTCGGCCACGGGCAGGACGGCCGTCTCCACCCGGTGGCGCAAGTCGGTGTCGGGCAGGCAGCGGGTGCGCTCGGCGATCAGCCGCGCCTTGTCCGCGTCGATACGGCCCGCCTCGAGCGCTTCGAAGGTGTCCGGGAGCTCCTGGAGCAGCTCGACCGCCAGCGCGACCTGTCCGGTCGCCCGGCCCGGCGTCCAGCGCATGGCCAGGGACACCTCGTCGCCAGCGGCTTGGACCGCCCGATGCACATGCCCCGCAGCCAGGTCGTCCGGGGCGTCGCAGCGCTGGTATTCCGGGCGGGCCGCCAGCTCGGCGAACACCCGCAACTGCGCCGCCTCCTCGTGCGCCAGCTGTCGCTGCCTCGCCATCGCCACCACGACCAGCTCGTGCGCGGACAGCGTCGCAGGGTCCACGGCCGCCAACGCGACACCCAACTCGGCACCCGGCGCAGCCGTGGCCAGTCGATCGATCGGATCGGACACCGCACGTCCCTTCTCGTCCACGATGAGGAGGCGCCTCGAGGTTCGAGCGCCTGCCACCCGCATTGGCCCGGTAAGGCTGGGGTGGGACGACCGCAAGCACACGGAACGGCTGCGACCGTGGACGAGGTGAGAACACCTGGCGTGATGCCCTGCTTCGATGCCCGGGAACCCCTTGCAACCGCTCCCGGTGGCGGCGTGACTTCTACAAATGATCTTAGCGAACACTCGTCCGGATCGCAACTCGTCAGCTGCGCCGAAGGCAGGCGCGGCAGGCCCTAGGCGGCTGAGCGCCAGTCGTCGAGGTACGGGCGCAGCTGCGCGTCCAGGTGCGAGGCGAGGCTGCGCGCGTACGTCGCGGTGAGGTGGTGGTCGTCGCGCCAGACCACCACGTTGCCGATGACCGCCGGGCACTCGTCGGTCGGGCAGATGGCCCGGGTGAGGTCGACGAGGTCGACGCCGCCCAGCTCGCGCGCGGCGGCCACCTGCTCGTCACCGGCCTTGTCGACGGCGTCGGCGAGCGGCTGGGCACACTCGGTGAGCCGGTCCGGGTTGGCGCTGACGCACTCGGCCGGGTCCTGCGCGAGCCAGGGCGTGTTCTCCAGCACGACCAGCTCGACGCCGGCCGACTGCACCGCCTGCCAGCTGTCGCGCAGCCCGTCGGCCAGCCGTTCGGCGCTGGCGTCGTCGCCCAGCTCGTGGCCGTCCTCCCACACCCGGTAGGAGTTGCTGCCCGACGTCACCACCAGGTCCGGCTTGTCCGGCCCGGTCAGGCGGTCCAGCAGCGCGTCGTTCCACTCGCGGCAGGACGTGTACGGTGCGCCGGCCGCCGTCGTGACCTCGACGGCGAAGAACCCGCAGGACGACTTCGTGTAGGTCTCGATCCGCCAGCCGTACCGCTCGCCCAGCACGTCCAGCGCCGGCTGCCACTGCGCCGCGTGCGAGTCGCCGGCCAGCGCGATGACGCGGTCGGAGTCGAGGTCGCCGTAGGCGCAGGTGGCGAGGTCGGCGTCCTCGGCGTTCTGCTGGCAGCCGTCGGGGTAGATGTCCGGGTTGTCCTCGGGGACGTCGATCGGGTCCGGCGTCATCGCCGGCACCTGGTCGACGGGCACGCCGTCGGGGTCGCCGGCCGGGTCCGGTGCGAGGACGGCGGCGCCGGGCGCGGCCTCGGCGGTCGCGTACTCGGGCACCGCCTTGACGGTGACCAGCGCGGCCAGCAGCGCGGTCGCCGTCGCCGCCACCCCAACGGCGAAGGCCCGCCGCGGCCGGACGGCGAGTGCGCGGGCGTGGTGGATCGGCGCCTCGACCAGCCGGTGCGTGAGCCAGGCCGGGACGAACGCCGCCGCGACCACCAGCGTGCCCTGCTGCGGCGACAGCGCGCCCCACACCGCGCCGGCCGCGATCAGCAGCGGCCAGTGCCACAGATACAGCGAGTACGACAGCCCACCCACCCACCGCATCGGTGCGCCCGACAGCAGCCGCGACGGCAGCGTCCCCGCCGACGCTACGCCCGCCGCGATCACCGCGACCGTCCCGAGCACCGGCAGCAGCGCCGCAACGCCGGGGAACGCCGTCGTCGCGTCGTAGGTCAGCGCCGCCCAGCCGACGGCCGCCAGTCCGCCGCCGGCCAGCGCGCCGGCCACCCAGCGCGGCAGCCGCTCCAGCCGCCGCGCGCCGATCGCCAGCGCCGCGCCGGCGGCCAGCTCCCATGCCCGCGTCGTCGACACGAAGTACGCGGCGCCGGGCGAGGCGGCGGTCAGGTACACCGACCACGCCAGCGACGGGACCGCGACCACCGCGAGCCCGGCCAGCAACGTCCGCCGCAGCGATAGCGAGCCCCGACGGCGGCGCCGCCACCACAACAGCCCGATGATCAACACCGGCCAGAGCAGGTAGAACTGCTCCTCGACGGCGAGCGACCAGAAGTGCTGCACGGGACTGGGCGCGTCGCCGGCGGCCAGATAGTCCACTGACTCCGCGGCCAGGCCCCAGTTGACCACGTACGTCGCCGACGCCGCGATGTCGCCGGCCACGGATGGCCAGCGCAGCGGCGGCAGCAGCGCGATCGTGAGCGCCGCGGTCGCGGCCAGCACGACCGCCGTCGCCGGGAGCAGCCGGCGGACGCGGCGCGCGTAGAACCGGCCCAGCCGCAGCCGGCCGGTCGACTCGACCTCGCGCAGGATCAGCCCGGTGATGAGGAACCCGGAGATGACGAAGAACACGTCCACGCCGACGAAACCGCCGCTGACCAGCGGCAGCCCGGCGTGGTACGCGAGCACCAGCAGCACCGCGACGGCGCGCAGGCCCTCGACGTCCGGCCGGAACCGAGGACGGGCCTCGGCTCCGGCGGGAGTCGTCGCGGGGGAGGTCAGGCCGGCTGCCCGATCGCGCCGAGCAGGTCGGCGAACCACGGGGTCGACGGGTCGAACGCCTTGCCACCCTTGATGCGGTCGAACTCGATGGCGCGCAGCCGCCCGCCGCGCTCCTCGTCGTGCCCGATGAGCCCGCCGTCGTGCCGCAGTGCGCACTCGACGGCGAGGTCGGTGCAGCTCTTGATCAGCCGCAGGTCGTCGGCGTTGGCGGCGGCGGACCGGCTGTAGTAGCCGCTCTTCTGCACCATGACCTTCTCCGCACCCACACGGGCGGCGAACTGGTCCGCGAACCACGCGCCGGGGTTGATCTTGTCGATCTTGACGTGGCCGAACGGGTCGCGCGGGACCTCCTCGCCGGCCTCCTCGAGCTCCGTGACGATCTCGTCGACGCCGGCGCCCTCGGACAGGAAGATGTTGACGCAGCCCAGGACGTCCATCAGCGAGCGCAGCCGGCCGGCCTCGGCGTCGAGGTCGAGCTTCTGCTCGGGCAGGTAGACGGCGTGGACGTCCCAGCGGCGCGGGTCGACGCCCAGCTCCGGCGCCCACTCCTGCGCGGCCAGCCACTTGCGGTAGGCGCGCGCCGTCGCCGCCGTCAGCCAGCCGCAGTGCCGGCCCATGACCTCGTGGACGATCAGCATGCGCGGGTTGGACGAGTGCTCGGCGATGATGTTGCGGGCGTAGATCGAGCCCTGCTCGGCGGCCGTCCAGGCGCCCAGGCTCTGCCGCACCGGCACGATGTCGTTGTCGACGGTCTTCGGCAGCCCGACGACGGTGAGCTCGTAGTCGTTGGTGCCCAGGTACGCGGCGAGGTCGGCCGCGGTGGTGTTGGTGTCGTCGCCGCCGATGGTGTGCAGCACGTCGACGCCGTCGCGGGTGAGCTGCTCGGCCGCCACGTGCAGCGGGTCCTGGCCCTCCTGGACCAGCCCGCGCTTGACGCAGTCGGCGACGTTGGTCAGCTTGACCCGGCTGTTGCCGATGGGGGAGCCGCCGAACCGGTGCAGCCGCGACGCCGTGGCCCGCATCTCGGGGGTGACGGTGATCGAGCGGCCGGTCAGCAGGCCCGCGTAGCCGTCGAGATAGGCGATGATCTCGACCTCGGGCGCGATCTCGGTGTACCGCTCGATCAGGCCGCCGACGGACGACGACAGGCACGGGGCCAGGCCGCCGGCCGTGAGCATGGCGACCTTGCGCACAGGTGTGCTCTCGGGCATATGAGGTGACCTTCTGTCGATGTGGGACGGATCGCCTGACACCTTATCGTCGGCGCCCGGGTCTTCCGGGTGTGCTGTCCGGGGTGTGGGCCGGACCAGCGGACGTGCGGGGGCGCGGCCTACTCTGTCAAGTGTGAACTCCCCGGAGGACCTTGCGCTGTACACGGAGCTGACCGAGGCGGTCGGCGCGCTGCCGGCCGGTCAGCAGCCCGAGTGGCCCGAGCCCGGCGCCGTCCAGGACGCCGTGGCGCAACTGCGCGCCATGCCGCCGCTGGTGTTCGCCGGCGAGTGCGACGTGCTGCGCGAGCGGCTGGCCGCGGTGTCGCGGGGCGAGGCGTTCGTGCTGCAGGGCGGCGACTGCGCCGAGACGTTCGCCGGGGTCAGCGCCGACAACGTCCGCAACAAGCTGAAGACGCTGCTGCAGATGGCCGTCGTGCTCACCTACGCCGCCAGCGTCCCGGTGGTGAAGATCGGGCGGCTGGCCGGGCAGTACGCCAAGCCGCGGTCGAAGTCCATCGAGACCCGCGACGGCGTCACGCTGCCGGCGTTCCGTGGCGACATCGTCAACGACTTCGAGTTCACGCCCGACGCCCGGGTGCCCGACCCGCACCGCATGGTCCGCGCCTACCACGCGTCGTCGGCCACGCTGAACCTCACCCGCGCGTTCGTCGGCGGCGGGTTCGCCGACCTCCACCAGGTGCACGCCTGGAACAACGACTTCGTCCGCACGTCGCCGGCCGGCCAGCGCTACGAGCGGCTGGCCCGGCGGCTGGACCAGGCGCTGTCGTTCATGCGGGCCATCGACGTCGACACCGAGCAGTTGCGCACCGTCGAGCTGTACTCCAGCCACGAGGCGCTGCTGCTCGACTACGAGCTGGCGCTGACCCGCATCGACTCCCGCACCGGCGCGCCGTACGACGTGTCCGGGCACTACGTGTGGATCGGCGAGCGGACCCGGCAGCTCGACGGCGCCCATCTGGAGTTCGCGTCGCGCATCCGCAACCCGATCGGCGTCAAGGTCGGCCCGACCACGACGCCGGACGAGCTGCTGGCGCTGGCCGAGAAGCTCGACCCGAACCGCGAGCCGGGCCGCCTGACGTTCGTCACCCGCATGGGCGCCGGCAAGATCCGCGACGCCCTGCCGGCGCTCATCCAGAAGGCGACCGCCGACGGCCTGGTCGCCTCCTGGATCTGCGACCCCATGCACGGCAACACCTACGAGGCGCCCAGCGGCCACAAGACCCGCCGCTTCGACGACGTCGTCGACGAGGTCCGCGGCTTCTTCGAGGTGCATCGTTCCCTCGGTACCCACCCCGGCGGAATCCATGTCGAGCTGACCGGCGACGACGTCACCGAGTGCGTCGGCGGCGGCGACCCCATCGCCGAGGACGGCCTGGGCAGCCGGTACGAGACCGTCTGCGACCCGCGGCTCAACCGCACGCAGTCGCTCGAGCTGGCCTTCCTCGTCGCCGAGCTGCTCGAGTCGACGACCTAGGCCTGTTCCCACGCGAACCCGTCCGGGTCGGTGCAGGGCCCGGCCTCGCCGGCGACGTGGAGCCGGTGCGCGCCGTCGCCGTCCGGGTCGACGCCGGAGACCTTCGCGAGGACCTTCCGCTTGTTGAGGGTCAGCTTGACGGCGCCCGTCTCGAACTCGACGTACTTCCGGCCGAAGCTCCGCCCGACGGTGAGGCCGCGGTCGACGTAGAACTTCTTGCTCGCGGCGACGTCCTCGACGCCCAGCTGCAGCACGAGCTCGTCGATCTGCAGGGTGGCCGGGCCGGTGTCCTTCTTCGACGATGACGCCACCGTGATGAGCGTCCCGTCCGGGGCCTCGACGACGCCGCCGTAGCCCCACAGGGACTTCGCGGCCGGCTTGACGACCCTGGCGCCGGCCTCGAGGGCGGCGCCGACGAGGGCGTCGACGGTGCTCGGCTGGGACACCACGAGCGACAGCGTGAAGCCGCTGAAGCCGTTCGCCGGCGTGTCCGAGGCGCGCAGCCGCACGCGGTCGTCCAGTCCGAGGGCCTTGTAGAAGTGGCCGGCGGCGGTGGTGTCGGTGACGTCGAGGGTGAGGTGGTCGATGGTGGTCATGATCGGTTCCCTTCGGTTGGTGTTCGTTCGGGTGGAGTTCGTTCGGGTGTCAGCGCTGGAGGAAGCCGAGGACGTTGCCGCTGG
The DNA here is from genome assembly GCF_900105925.1 of Jiangella alkaliphila. Taxonomy (NCBI): domain Bacteria; kingdom Bacillati; phylum Actinomycetota; class Actinomycetes; order Jiangellales; family Jiangellaceae; genus Jiangella; species Jiangella alkaliphila. The sequence continues at coordinate 3,938,192 of NZ_LT629791.1, forward strand.
GGTCCTCGACGACGGCGGCCAGCTGCCCGCCGCCGACGTCCTTGACGCCCTGGCGGGTGCGCCAGCCGGCGTCGACGGCCTGGCGCAGGGCCGCGGCGGCGTCGGCCACGTGGCAGTAGCCGACGGGGCCGGTCATGCCGTGGTCGTGGCCGTTCGGGTCGAGCCCGATCTCCTGGTCGCCGACCTGGAAGCCGACGTAGTAGGGCTCGTCGGCGTAGGGCGCCACGCCCAGGACGCTGCGGTAGAGCGCGCTGGCGGCGGCCAGGTCCCGGACCGGGACGATGATGGTCTTGATGCCTTGGCTCATGGTCTGCCTCCTCGCTGCGGTGGATCCGATGACCTCAGCCTCCCGCCGAGCCGGCCACGGCCACATCCGTGCCGAGCACGGGGAGCACCACGTACCCCGCACGTAGCCGGCCCCGCACCAGCGGCGATACTGACGGCGTGCCGAAGCGGGTGGAGACGACGGCGATCTCGGCCCGTGAGGCCGAGATCCTGGCGCTGGTCGGCGAGCACCGCACCAACGCCGAGATCGCCGCGCAGCTGTACATCTCGGTGCGCACGGTCGAGACGCACGTGTCGTCGCTGCTGCGCAAGCTCGACGCGCCCGATCGCCGGGCGCTCGCCGCGCTCGCGGCCGAGTCGGCGCACGAGGAGCGGACCAGTCAGGCGCTGGCCGGGCTGCCCGCGCCCCTGAACCCGTTCATCGGCCGGGCCGAGGAGCGCCGTGCACTGCGCGAGGCCGTCGCCGCGCACCGTCTGGTCACCGCCGTCGGCCCCGGCGGCGTCGGCAAGACCCGGCTCGCACTGGCCGTCGCCGCGGACCTGGCCGGCGACCACCCCGACGGCGTGTGGTTCGCCGACCTCGTGCCGGTCACCGATCCCGCGATGGTCGGCGCCGCCGTGGCGGAGGCGCTCGGCGTGGGCGAGCAGCAGGGCCGCGGCATCGACGACTCGGTGACGGCCGCCCTGGCCGATCGGCGCGCGCTGCTGGTACTGGACAACTGCGAGCACCTGCCCGGCGGCGTGGCGCCGTTCGTCGAGCGGCTGCTGGCGCGCTGCCCCGCCGTGAGCGTCCTGGCCACCAGCAGGGCCCGGCTCATGGTGCCGTTCGAGCGGGTCTACTCCGTGCCGCCGCTGTCACTCGGCGACACGTCCGACGCCGTCGCCCTGTTCGCCGACCGCGCCGCGGCCGTCGGCTGGACCGTCGAGCCCGGCCAGGTGGACCAGGTCGCCGACGTGTGCCGGAAGCTCGACGGCGTGGCGCTGGCGATCGAGCTCGCCGCCGCCCGGCTGCCCGCCCTGGGGTTCGACGGGCTGGTCGCCGGGCTCGCCGACCACCTGCGGCTCCTGGTGGGCGGCTACCGGGCCGACGACCGTCACCGCTCCGTGCGCGCGGTGCTGGAGTGGAGCCAGGCGCTGCTCGACGAGCCCGACCTCGTCCTGCTGCGGCGCGTCTCGGTGTTCGTCTCGCCGTTCACCGCCGCGGCCGCCACGACGGTGGCCGGGTTCGAGCCGCTGGAGCCGGACCAGGTCGTCGAGGGCCTGGCCCGGCTCGCCGACCAGAATCTGCTGAGTGTCGCCGCGGCGGCCGGCGGCACCCGGTACCGGGCGCTGGAGACCATCCGCCAGTACGGCGCCGAGCAGCTCGCCGCGGCCGGCGAGCTCGACGCCGCCCGCGCCCGGCAGCTGGACTGGTGCCTGGCCGCGGCCTCTGAACTGGCCACGGAGCTGGCCGCCGACCCGTCGCCCCTGATCGGTGACTGGCGGGCCCGGTTCGACGCGGTCGCCGACGACCTGCGCTCCACCCTCGGCTGGGCGGCCGACGACGCCGGCCGGCGGGCCGGTGCGCACAGTCTCGCTCTGACGCTGGCCCGGCTGGCCTTCACCCGCAACCTGCTCGGCGAGTCGCAGCTGCGCTACGAGCAGGCGGCCGCCCTGGCCAGCGACCCGGCCGGCGCGGCCAGCGCCCTGCGGTCCGCCGCGAGCGCGGCCGCATGCCGGATGCTCGGCGACGACGCCTACCGGCTCTGGCGGGCCGCCGCGGACGTCGCCCTCGACGCCGGCGACCCGGCGGCCGCGGCCCGCGACCTCGCCACGGCGGCCATCACCTCGTACCGGAAGGCCGGGACCTTCGCCCAGCGGCCTGCGCGCGAGGAGCAGGCCGCGCTGCTGGCCCGGGCGCGCGAGCTGGCCGGCGACGACCTCGCGGCCCGGGCGGCCGTGACCCTCGCCGAGTGCGACGCGCTCGGCTACGCGTTCTTCGCCGACCGGGAGCGGCCGCAGCCGTCGGCGGCGGAGCTGACCGCCCTCGCGGAGCGGGCCGTGCAGCTGGCCCGCGAGCTCGGCGACCCGGTGGCCGAGAGCGCCGCGCTCCAGGCGCTGACCGCGGCCCAGCGCCGGGCCGGCGACACCTTCGCCGCCGCGGCCACCGCGGGCCGCCGGGTCGCCCTGGTCGACGCCGTGCCCGTCACACCCGCCGCCACCGACGAGCTGATCGACGCCCTGCTCATCGCCACCGCGACCGGCATCGGCGTCGGCGACCTGCCGGCGGCGCGACGGTGGGGGCGGCAGCTGCGCGACCTGCCGCCGCTGGCCGGGACCGGTCACGTCGCGACGTCACGGCTGATCATGGCCGACGCCCTCGCCGGCCACGGCACGGACGTCATCGCCGCCGCCGGCCGGTTCCTCGACGGCTGGGCGTCGGCCGGCCGGCCGCCGGCTCGCGGCTTCGGCCCGGTGGCCGCTTCGGTCGCGATGATCCACCGGCTGCGCGGCGACGACACCGCCCGGGCCGAGTGGCTGGCCGTCCTCGACCAGCTGGGCGTGACCACCGAGGACAGCGCCGGCTACAGCCCCGCCTTCGACGCGATCGCCCTGCTCCACGACGACCGGGCCGGCGCCGCCCTGGACGTCCTCGACCCCGCTGAGGGCGAGCCGAGCCCGTGGCGCACCGGGATCCTGCTGCACTGGCACGTCGCCCTGCGGGCCGAGGCGGCGGTGCTGGCCGGCCGCGACGACGCCGCCGACCGGCTGGCCGCCGCGCGCCCGGTGGTCGGCGGCAACCCCGTCGCCGGCGCGCTGCTCGACCGGGCCGCCGCCCTCCTCGACGACGACCACGAGCGCCTGCTCGCCACCGCCGCCGCGTTCGCGGCGGCCGGCTGCCCGTACCAGCGGGCCAGGACGCTGATCCTGGCCGGCGCCGGCACCGCGCCGGCCGGACACGCCGTCCTCGCCGAGCTCGGGCTCACCGCACGCTGAGCGGCGTCGGCGTCGACGTCGCTCAGGCGGCGGCCAGCGCGCCCGCCGTCGCGGCGAGGACCGGGCCGTGGTCGGCGGCCCAGCGCTCGGCCAGCAGCAGCAGGTCCGGCAGCTCCCGCTCTTCCACGACGAACGACGGCACCGGCAGGGTGGCACCCAGCTCGGCGAGGACGGGGCGCAGCTGCAGGTCGGCGACGAACCGGTGCGTCGGCGCCGCGGCGACCGTCACCGGCACCGCGACGGTCCCGCGCAGCGCGCCGCCGGGCAGCCGGTCCAGGAACGCCTTGAGCAGCCCCGTGTAGCTGGCCTTGTACGTCGGCGTCGCCACGACCAGCACCGACGCCCCGGCGGCAGCTGCCAGTGCGTCCTCGCCGTCCGGCGCCAGCGGGCCGAGCCATTGCCCGCCGAAGCCGGCCAGGTCGAACACCGGCCCCTCGCCGGCGCCGGACCGCGCCGCCACGGCCGTCGCCAGCGCCTCCGCCACACCCAGGGTGCGCGACCCCGGCCTCGGGTTGCCGACCACTGTCACGATGCTCATCCCGCACGTACCTCCAGACCGGGCCGAACCGACGAACTTCCAGGACCGGCGGCCACGACCGGCGCGCCGGGCACGACCCGCACGGACACCGTCGCACCGACGTCGAGACCCAGGCGGAGGAACTCCGTCCGGGTCATGGTGGCGAGCACGACCTGCTCGCCGGTGCTGACCTCGACCCGCACCTCGAACCCGACCCGCACCACCCGCGCGACCCGGCCGGCGACGGCGTCCGGGTCGTCCGCGCCGGGTGCCAGCGCGACGTCGTGCGGACGGACCAGCTGGTCGCCGAGCTGCGTCACCGGGCCGAGGAAGCGCATGACGAAGTCGTTGGCGGGCTCGTCGTAGAGCTGGTCGGGCGTTCCGATCTGCTCGACCCGGCCCTCGTTGATCACGACGATCTCGTCGGCCACCTCCAGCGCCTCCTCCTGGTCGTGGGTGACGAAGACGGTGGTCACGTGCACCTCGTCGTGCAGGCGGCGCAGCCACTCGCGCAGCTCCTTGCGGACCTTCGCGTCCAGCGCGCCGAACGGCTCGTCCAGCAGCAGCACCTTGGGCTCGACGGCGAGCGCGCGGGCCAGCGCCATCCGCTGCCGCTGACCGCCGGAGAGCTGCGACGGCAGCCGGTCGGCGAACTGCTCCAGATGCACCAGCGCGAGCAGCTCGTCGACCCGGCGGCGGACCTCGTCCTTCGGCCGCTTGCGGATCTCCAGCCCGAACGCGACGTTCCGGCGGACGGAGAGGTGCTTGAACGCGGCGTAGTGCTGGAAGACGAAGCCGACGCCGCGCTTGCGGGCGGGCAGGGCGGTGGCGTCGAGGCCCTCGATGCCGACGGTGCCGGTGTCGGCGTACTCCAGCCCGGCGATGATCCGCAGCAGCGTCGACTTCCCGCCGCCCGACGGGCCGAGCAGCGCGGTGAGCTGCCCGGTCGGAATGCTGACGGACACGTCCTCGAGCGCCACGAAGTCGCCGAAGCGTTTGCTCACGCCGGTGATCTCGATGCTCATCGGGGTTCTTCCTTCGGCCGGATGACGGACACGACGACGATGCAGGCGACGGAGACCAGGGCGAGCAGGAACGCGGTCGCATAGGCGCCGCCCTGGTCGAAGTTCAGGTACTTCTCCTCGACGACGAGCGTGGCCGTGCGGGTCTCGCCGAGGACGTTGCCGGAGACGACCTTGACGGCGCCGAACTCGCCCAGCGACCGGGCCAGGCTGAGCACGACGCCGTACGTGACGCCCCAGCGGATCGCCGGCAGGGTGATGCGCCGGAACGTCTGCGCCGACGTCGCGCCGAGGCTCTGCGCCGCCTGCTCCTGCTCGGTGCCGATCTCCTCCAGGACGGGCACGACCTCGCGGATGACCAGCGGCAGCGCCACGAACGTCGTCGCCAGGATGATGCCGGGCGTCGCGAAGATCACCTGCAGCCCGGCGTCCTCCAGGCCCGGCCCGAACCAGCCGGAGCGGCCGCCGTAGACCAGCACCAGCGCCAGCCCGACCACGATCGGCGACACCGACAGCGGCACGTCCAGCAGCGAGTTCAGCAGCCGCCGGCCGGGGAACCGGTAGCGCACGATCAGCAGCGAGATGCCGACGCCGAACACCGTGTTGAGCACGACGGACGCGATCGCGACGCCGACGGTCAGCCGCAGCGCGTGCACGACGTCGGGGTCGTCGAGGATGCCGCGCAGGTTGTCCAGCCCGCCGTCGAAGGTGTGCTGCGCGACCAGCCACAGCGGCCACGCGACCAGCAGCACCAGGTACGCCGTCACGACCGTGCGGGCCACCCACCGGCCGCGCCCGCGCGCCGGCCGGCGCTGACGCTGCCGCTCAGCCACGGCGGCCCACCCGGCGCTGGATGACGTCGAGCGCGACGATGACCGCGAACGAGATGGCCAGCAGCACCGTCGCGACCGCCGCCGCGTTGTCGAGGCTGTCGTTCTCGATGCTGCTGAGGATCCGCACCGACGTCACCTCCGTCTGCATCGGCAGGTTGCCCGACAGCAGCACCAGCGAGCCGTACTCGCTGACGCCGCGGGCGAACGAGAGCGCCGCGCCGGCCGCGATCGCCGGGGCCAGCGCCGGCAGGATGATCCGCCGGAACGTGGTGAGCCGCGACGCGCCCAGCGAGGCCGCGGCCTCCTCGACCTCGCGGTCCAGCTCGGCCAGCACCGGCTGCACCGTCCGGACCACGAACGGCAGCGTCACGAACAGGAAGGCCAGGAACACCGCGGCCCGGGTGTTGGCGACGTCGACGCCGAGCGGGCTGTCCGGCCCGTAGAGGGACAGCAGCACCAGCCCGGCCACGATCGTCGGCAGCGCGAACGGCACGTCGATCAGCACCTCGAGCGCGCGCTGGCCGGGGAACCGGTCGCGCACCAGCACCCACGCGATCAGCGTCCCCATCACCACGTTGACGACGGTGACCAGCAGCGCCGTCCCGACGGTGAGCCGGATCGCGGCGGCCGTCTGCTCGTTCGTCACCGCCCGCCAGAACCCGTCCCAGCCGCCGGCGGCAGCCGTCGCCACCACCGCCGCCAGCGGGATCAGCACCAGCAGGCTGAACCAGAGCAGCGCGACGCCCAGGCCCAGCCCGGAGGTGCGGGTGAGCCGTCCGCCGGCGGTGACCGGCACTGAGCTCACTCAGCCTTCCCGGACTCGGCGATGATCTGCGTGATGATGCCGCTCTCCTCGTCGAAGAACTTGTCAGACAGCGCGCTCCAGCTCTCGAAGTCGTTCTCGACGGTGAGCAGGTGGGCCGGCGTGGGGAACGGGTCGTCCTGGTCCAACGCGCCCTCGATGCCGCTGGTGTCGACGCCGTCGATGATCGGGCGGAAGCCCTTCAGCGCGAACTGCCGCTGGCCCTCCTCGCTGAGCACGAAGTCGAGCCACTCCTGCGCCTTCGGGTCGGCGTCGGTCAGCACCGCGCCCGGGTTCTCGATGAGGATCGTGGTCTCCGGGATGACCCAGTCCAGCTCCTCGCCGTTCTGGGTGGCCAGGATCGCCTCGTTCTCGTAGGCGAGCAGCACGTCGCCGGTGCCGCCGAGGAAGCCGGTGGTGGCGTCGCGGCCGCTGTTGGGCAGCGAGACGACGTTGGCGAAGACCTGCCGGACGAACTCCTCGGCCTCGGCGTCGGTGCCGCCGTTCGCCGCGATGTGGCCCCACGCCGCCAGCGCGTTCCAGCGGGCCGCACCGGACGACGCCGGGTTCGGCGTGACGATCTCGATGCCCGGCTGGACGATGTCGTCCCAGTCCTGGATGTTCTCCGGGTTGCCGGGCCGGACCGCCAGCACGACCACCGACGACGACACGACGCCCTTCGTCGGGCCGTCGTCCCAGGTGTCCTCCACCAGGCCGGCGTCGACCAGCCGGGTCACGTCGCTGCTGACGGAGAAGTGGACGTAGTCGGCCTCGAGGCCGGACTCGACCGCCCGGCTCTGGTCGCCGGAGGCGCCGTAGGAGCTGCGGAACCGCACGCCCTCGCCCTCGTCGGTCTTGTTCCACTCCTCGGCGATGGCGACGTTGGCCGCCTCGGGGACCGCGAAGCCCACGATCGACAGCGTCGTCTCGTCGTCGCCGCCGCCGGACGTGGAGTCGGCGTCGTCGCCCCCACAGGCCGCGAGCGCCAGGACGCCGGCGAGGACGATCGCGGTCGCTGCTGCTCTGGTTCGGGTGCTCATCGGGTGCCCCTCGATCGATGGTGTGGAACGGCGGATCATAGTAATCACGGTGGATTAGTAGTCAATAGTGCTGATCTCGCATATTGAGCAGGATTCGTTCGAATGTTGGTCAGTCGAGCCGGTAGCCGTGCCCGCGGAGCGTGCGGATCCGCCGTCCGTGCTGGCCGAGCTTCACCCGCAGCCGACGGATGTGGACGTCGACCGTGCGGGTGCCGGCCCGGGTGCCCAGCGGCCAGACCTGGTCGATCAGCTCGGGCCGGGTCACGGCGCGGCGGCGGTTCTCGATCAGGTACGCGAGCAGCTCGAACTCGCGGTGGGTCAGCGGCACGGCCCACCCGTCGACCACGGCGATGCGGGCGGCGTGGTCGAGGTGGAACCCCGGCTGCGCGAGGGCGACCGGCGCCTGGCCGGTCTCGACGGGATACGACAAAGACATGGGTGACTCCCGGGGAGGGTGCGGATCGCGGTGCTGGGGTGCGGGAGTCAGTGACAGAGCTGGCTGGCGACGCGCATCAGATCGACGGCACGTCGCTGAGTGAGCAGCAGCCTGGGCACGTCCCCAATTTCCTATGGATCTGATGGGAAAGCAACCGCGCATCCGCATGGTGGTCACCCGGGATTAGGGTGTGGGACGTGATCGACCTGCGCAGCGACACCGTCACCCGGCCCACCGCCGCCATGCTGGCCGCGATGTCCACCGCCGAGACCGGCGACGACGTCTACGGCGAGGACCCCACGGTGCACGCGCTCGAGGGGCGGGTCGCCGAGCTGCTCGGCCACGAGGCCGGGCTGTTCACCGTCAGCGGGTCGCTGGCCAACGTGCTGGGCGTGCGGTCACTGGTCGCGCCGGGCCAGGAGCTGCTGTGCGAAGAGCGGGCGCACGTCGTCCGCGCCGAGCTGGGCGCGCACGCCGCCTGGCAGGGCGTCACCACTCGCACCTGGTCCGACCCGCGCGGCCACGTCGACCTCGACGCCGTCCGCCGCCTGATGACCCCCGACGCCGGTCCGTACATGGTGTCGACGGCGGCGGTCGCGGTCGAGAACACGCACAACTTCGCCGGTGGGACGGTGCAGCCGCTGGCCGCCCTTCGGGAGCTGCGGGCGCTGGTCGACCCGGTCGGCGTGCGGCTGCACCTCGACGGCGCCCGCCTCTGGAACGCCCACGTCGCCACCGGCGTCGCGCTGGCTGACTACGGCCGCCTGTTCGACACCGTCGCGGTCTGCCTCTCCAAGGGACTGGGCGCGCCGGTCGGGTCGGTGCTCGTCGGGTCCGCGGCGGCGATGGCGGAGGCGCGGGTGTGGCGCAAGCGCCTCGGCGCCGGCTGGCGGCAGGCCGGCGTCCTGGCCGCGGCCGGCCTCTACGCCCTCGACCACCACGTCGACCGTCTGGCCGACGACCACGCCCACGCCCGCCTGATCGCCGAGACCGTCGCCGCCGCCGACCCCGCCGTCGTCGACCTCGCCGCGGTCGAGACCAACGTCGTCCTCCTCGACGTCGGCGACCGTGCCGCCGGCCTGGTCGAGCGGGCGGCCGCCGAGGGCGTCCTCACAGGCACGGTCGGCCCCGGCCTCGTGCGGCTCATCACCCACCTCGACGTCACCGCCGAGGACGCCAAGCGCGCCGCCGGGGTCCTGGCGGCCCTCGTCCGCCCCTGACGCCCACGACGCCTCCGTCGCGCCCCACCCCTCCGCCCCGGCCCGAGTTGATCATGGAGAAGGTCGGCTCTGGATCGCTCTGGGAGCCGACGTTCTCCATGATCAACGGCGCTTGCCCGTCACCGCGGCGTCCGGAGTGCGAGATGGCGGCGTCCATCTGTTGACCACAATCCCGACCTAGGCGACTATTCCTATAGTTCTGACAGGTTAGGCGGGAGTGGAGGCAGCCGGGTGCGTACGCTCGTCGTTCTGGGTCTGGTCGGTTTCGCCGCCCAGCTCGTCGACGGCAGCCTCGGCATGGCCTACGGGGTCACCTCCAGCACGCTGCTCCTCGCCGTCACGGCGAACCCGGCGGCGGCGTCGGCCACCGTCCACCTCGCCGAGATCGGCACCACGCTGGTGTCGGGCCTGTCGCACTGGCGCTTCGGCAACGTCGACTGGAAGGTCGTCGCGAAGATCGGCGTGCCCGGCGCGGTCGGAGCGTTCGCCGGCGCGACGTTCCTGTCGAGCCTGTCGACCGATGCCGCCGCGCCGGTGATGTCGCTGATCCTGCTGGCGCTGGGCATCTACCTGCTGGTCCGGTTCACGCTGCGCGGCCTGCCGGAGCGCCGCGACCCGAAGCCGCTGGGCCGGCGGTTCCTGACGCCGCTCGGGCTGGTCGCCGGGTTCGTCGACTCCACCGGCGGCGGTGGCTGGGGCCCGGTCGGCACGCCGGCGATCCTGGCCAGCGGCCGCCTGGAGCCGCGCAAGGTGATCGGGTCGATCGACACCAGCGAGTTCATCGTCGCCGTGGCGGCGAGCGTCGGCTTCCTCATCGGGCTGGGCACCGAGAACATCGACTTCGCGTGGGTGGCCGTGCTGCTGGCCGGTGGCGTCATCGCCGCGCCGATCGCCGCCTACCTGGTGCGGGTCGTGCCGCCGCGGGTGCTCGGCTCGGCCGTCGGCGGCATGATCATCCTGACGAACGGACGCACCATCCTGCGCAGCGACTGGGTCGACGCGCCGGGCGGGGTGCGCGCCGCCGTGTACGTGGTGGTCACCGTCGTGTGGGCGGCGGCGCTGGCCTACTCGATCCGCGCGCACGTCCGCCAGCAGCGCGCCGTCGTGGCCGACGAGCCCGAGCTGGCCCGGGTCGGCTGACGCTGACGCTGGCCGCGTCGGGAGCTCAGAGCCCGACGGGGGAGTGGTCGCCGAGGCGACGCCCGGCCGCCGGGATGAGCCGTCGCAGCGTCGACGCCAGCTCGCGGACGTCGGCGCCCGCCAGTGCCTGCGGCCCGTCGCACAGCGCCGCCTCGGGATCGGGGTGCACGTCGACGAGGATGCCGTCGGCGCCGACCGCGATGGCCGCCCGCGACAGCGGCAGCACGAGGTCGCGCCGCCCGGCCGAGTGGGACGGGTCGACGATGACCGGCAGGTGCGACAGCCGCTGCACGATCGGCACGGCCGCGATGTCGAGCGTCGTCGCCGTGGCGGTCTCGAACGTGCGGATGCCGCGCTCGCACAGCACGATGTCGAGGTTGCCGCGCTGGGCGACGTACTCGGCCGCCATCAGCCACTCGTCGACGGTGGCCTGGATGCCGCGCTTGAGCAGCACCGGCTTGCCAGCCCGGCCGACGGCCTGCAGCAGCGCGGTGTTCTGCATGTTGCGCGCGCCCACCTGGAGCATGTCGGCGTACCCGGCGACGAGGTCGGCGTCGGCGGGGTCGATGACCTCGGTGACGACGGGGAGGCCGGTGACCTCGCGGACCTCGGCCAGGATGTGCAGCCCGAGCTTGCCCAGGCCCTGGAACTCGCGCGGGGCCGCCCGCGGCTTGAACGCGCCGCCGCGCAGCATGGTGGCGCCGGCCGCCTTGGCCATCTCGGCCGCCTCGAGCGTCTGCTCCAGCGACTCGACGGCGCACGGGCCGGCGATGAGTGTGAAGGTGTCGGGGCCGATCATCACCGGTCTGGCCCCGGTGCCGGTGCCCACGACGACGGTGCTGCGGGCCGGCTGGTGGTCGACGCTCACCAGCTTGTACGGGGTGGTGATGGCGATGACGTCGGCGACGCCCGGCATGCTGCGCAGGTTGAGCGCGCGGAAGTCGTCGACGTCGCCGACGAGGCCGATGATGGTGCGCTGGACACCGCGGCTGACGAAGGCCTCGCCACCCGTGGTGCGAACCCGAGCCACGACGGCGTCGACCTGTTCCGGCGTCGCATCGGGCGACATGACGACCACCATGACGCATCCTCCCCGCCTCGTCCCCAGCTCGAAACTAGGGCACTGAAAGCCTAGTTCGGCAGGGTTGTCCGGAGAGTAAGACAGTTGGTCACAATCAGGTCACTTGACATCTCATGTTGTTATTTCCGGGAACTCGGTTGTAATTCCTTCAGCAGCGAAAGATCTTCGGCATAAGCCGGAGGGCCACCCGGCGTCTCCAGCACGACAGGCAATCCGGCGACCGATTTGTGGTGCAGCAGCTCGCCGAACGCGGCGACGCCGATGTGCCCCTTGCCGATGCGCTGGTGGCGGTCGCGGAACGAGCCGCAGACGTCCATCGAGTCGTTCGCGTGGACGGCCGCCAGCCGGTCCGCGCCGGCGACGTCGGCGAACCGGTCCAGCATCGCCGTCATGCCGCCCGGCGCGGCGAGGTCGTGCCCGGCCGCGTACAGGTGGCAGGTGTCGAGGCAGACCCGGGCCTGCGGGTGGTGGTCGAGCGCGGCGAGGTACGCCTCGAGGTCGTCGATCGTCGCGCACAGCGACTGGCCCTGGCCGGCGGTCGGCTCGAGCAGCAGCTGCGGCCCGCCGGGCGCGTCGTCCAGCCCGTCGAGCAGCGGCAGCAGCAGCTCGCGGACCTGCCGCATCGCGTCGTCGCGGCTGCCCGCCGTCACGCAGGAACCGGTGTGGACGACGACGCCGGCCGCGCCGACCTCGCGGGCCCGGCGCAGCGAGTGGGCCAGCGCGGCGGCCGAGCGGCGCGCCGTCTCGGGCACCGGGCTGCCGAGGTTGACCAGGTAGGCGGCGTGCACGAGGACGGTCAGGCCGTGCTGCTGAGCGGCGGCGCGGAAGGCCGCGTCGGCGTCCGGGTCGCCGGGGGTCATCGCCCAGCCGCGCGGGTTGCCGAGGAACACCTGCACCGACGACGCGCCCATGCCGGCGGCGCGTTCGGGCACGGTGGCCGGTTTGCCGGCGGCCGGGAGGTGGGTGCCCAGCTGGGCGAGCGCGTCGGTCACGAGCGTCCTCGGTCGGCCGGAGCCGGGTCAGAAGATGATGATGCGGACGGTGGAACCGCGCGGCGCCTGCTCGCCGGCCGCGGGTTCCTGGTTCTGGACGCGGTCGCCGCGGCCGTCGCTGCCGAACTCCGGGAAGAGGTCCTCGACCTCGACCTCGAAGCCGGCTTCGCGGAGGATTTCCTCCGCCCTTTCCACTCTTTCGCCGCGCACATTCGGAACCTCGATCAATTCCGGTCCGCTCGACACGACGATCGTGATCTCGTCGTTACGGAAACCGGTGCCGCTCGCGGGGTCCTGCGAGATGACGACGCCCGCCTCGACGTCGTCGGAGTTCTGTTCCTCGGTCACGACTCGGAATCCGGCCTCGGCGAGCGCCGCCTGCGCCTGGTCGGCCGGCTGGCCGGTGAAATCCTCGATGTCCAGCGGCTCCTGCCCGCGGCTGACGGTGACCACGACCTCGGTGTCGCGGCGCACCTCCTCGCCCGCCTCGACGCTCTGCGTCAGGATCAGGCCGGCCTCGACCTCGTCGTGGAAGACCTCCTCCTCGACGGTGACGGTCATCGCCAGCGGCTCGGCCAGCTCGTTCGCCTGGGCGACGGTCTGCCCGACCAGCTCCGGGACCACGTACCGCTCCGGTCCGCGCGAGAGCACATAGGTGATCTCGCTGCCGCCGAGCAGCCGCTCGCCGGGCCCGGGCTCGGTGCGCAGGACCAGGCCGGCCTCGACCGTCTCGGAGAACTCCTCGCCGCCGCTGACCGCGTCGAACCCGGAGTCCTCGGCCCGCGTCTCGGCCTGCTCGGCGGTGAGGTCGAGCAGCGACGGCGTCGACTCCCACCGTCCGGACCCGTACCACCACGCCGCGGTCGCGACGCCGATGGCCAGGAGCAGCACGAACAGGAACAGGTAGAGGCCGCGGCGGCCGCGGGTCTGCTCGGTCCGGCGGTGGCTGGTCGCCCGGGCGCGCGCCTCGGCCTGCCGGGCGGCACGCGAGCCGGGCGGCGGCGCCTTCTCGCCGTCCTCGGTCTCGTCCTCGGTGAACCGGATCGACAGCGGCGCGTCGATGCGGCGCGTCGAGCCCGGCCGGCTCTCCTCGCCGTCCCACCGGGCGTCGGCCTGCGCCACGTCGTCGCCGGTCTCGTCCTCGTCTTCGTCCGGCTCGGCGGCCGGCCGGCGCGGCTCGACGTCGTTCACGCGGCCGACCTGGCCGGCGAGCACGGTGCCGGCCAGCGCCTCGTCGAGCGAGACGCCCGCGGAGTCGCGCGGCTCGGCGTGCACCTCGGTGAGGTCGGGATCGTCCTCGGGCTCGGGCAGCGGGACGCCGACGATGGCGGCCCGGGTGGACCGGATCGCGGCCAGGAACGCGTCGGCGTCGGCGTAGCGCTTCCGCGGCTCGCGCGCCGTCGCCGTCAGCACGAGGTCGTCGACCGCCGGGGGCAGCGGGACCGCCTCGGATGGCGGCGGGACGTCGTCGTCGATGTGGCTGCGCACGACCACGAAGTCGGTCGGCCCCTCGTGCGGCGTCTTCCCGGTGAGCAGCTCATAGAGCATGATGCCCGCCGAGTAGACGTCGGAGCGTGGTGTGGCCCGCTCGCCGAGCGCCTGCTCGGGGGAGATGTAGCTGACGGTGCCGAGTAGGCCGCGGGTGGTCTTCGACGAGGTGCTGTTGGCCCGGGCCAGCCCGAAGTCGGCGACCTTGACCCGTCCGTCGTTGCCGACCAGCACGTTCTCGGGCTTCACGTCGCGGTGCACGATGCCGGCCCGGTGCGCCGCGGCCAGCGCCGACAGCACCGACTCGGCCACCTCGAGTGCGAGGTCGGCACCCAGCCGTCCCCGCTCGTGCAGGACGTCGCGCAACGTCCGGCCGTGGATGTACTCCATGGCCAGGTAGACGGCGCCGTCGTCCTCGCCCTGGTCGAACACGTTGACGACGTTGGGGTCGGACAGCTGCGCGACGGCGCGCGCCTCGTTGATGAACCGGGCCACGAAGTCGTCGTCGGCGGCCAGCTCCGCATGCATGATCTTCAGCGCGACCGCGCGGTCCAGGCGGGTGTCGGTGGCCTTGTAGACCGTCGCCATCCCGCCGCGCGCCAGAAGCGCCTCGATCCGGTAGCGTCCGTCGAGAAGACGGCCCACCGGTGCATCGGAGACGGAGAGGTCCACGGGGGGAGTGTACGTTCACCTGAGGGCCCCGGCCGATCGACACCGTCCGCCGACCTGCCCCGCCCGGAACGTCGCTGCTCGTTCACCATCGCCCGATTTGTCGGCGTTGCGGCTATTGGCGCGGACCAATACCCGCAGTCGGATGGCGCTGGGGCCATCGGCGGGCTAGGGTCGCCGCCCGTGACCGCTGTGCCTCCACGCCGCGTGCCGTCCACGCCCTTCGGCGACGACGACGGCTCGGCCGACCCCCGCATCGTGGCCGCGCTGGCCGCGTACGAGCGGGGCGAGGGCGGTTCCGCCGACGTGCTCGCGGCGCTGGCCGCCGGCCGGCTGCTGATCCCGGTGGTCGCGGTCGCCGAGTCGGTCGACGCCACGGGGATGGAGAAGGAGACCGCCATGGCGACGGTCCTCACGACCGGCCGCGACGGCCGCCGCGGACTGCTCGCCTTCACCTGCGTCGAGTCGCTGCAGCGCTGGAACCCGGCCGCCCGTCCGTCGCCGGTGCCCACCCGCAGCGCCGTCGAGGCCGCTCTGGCCGACGGTGCCGAGGCCCTCGTCATCGACCTCGCCGGGCCCATCATGTTCGCCGTCGACGCACCCGACCTGCGCTCGCTGGCCTCCGGCTGGCGTCCGCTCGGCACCTGGCCCGGCGTCGAGCAGGCCGAGCCGACGGTCAAGGCCGCGGCTGCGGCCGCCTCCGCCCGCTCGGTGGCCGGTGCGGGGGTCCGCCGCACCGGTGGCCGCGTCTGGCGCCGTGTTCGCCGCCGGGTCCGCCGCGCCTTCAGCGGCTGACACTCGCGCGGACTAGGAGTAGACGGGCCCCGTGTACTTCTCGCCAGGTCCCTCACCCACGGCATCGGGCATGGGCGACGCCTCGCGGAAGGCCAGCTGGAGCGTCTTCAACCCATCCCGCAACGGCCCGGCATGGTGCGTCCCCAAGGAAGGAGCTGCGGCGGTGATCAGCCCGGCCAGCGCCTCGATCAGCGACCGCGCCTCGTCCAGATCGCGATGCTCGGGCAGGTCCTCGGCCAGTCCGAGATGGACGGCGGCCGCGCTCATCAGGTGCACGGCGGCGGTGGAGATGACCTCGACGGCCGGGACCTCGGCGATGTCGCGACCGGCCTCGGCGGCGATGTGATCTGGCATGCTCATTCATGGTAGGCTCTCACACCGACCGGACCGTCTGACTCGAGACCTCGGGAACGACGGCCAGCAAGCGGAGACCTCTCCCACCCGCAACGATCGCCGAGATCGTCGGGTTCCCTGGTCAGGGCGTCCCTAGGGCGCCCTTGTAGTCGTGGTTCGCAGGATTGAGCCGCGACGCCGATGGGTTGGCCTCTGCGAGCACGTTCGCGGAGGCCATTCGTGTTTCCGCGGCGTGGTCGAGGACCACCCCGTCGATTTCAGGAGGAAGGCATCAGCACAGAGCCCCGCATCAACGACCGGATCCGCGCTTCGGAGGTCCGGCTCGTCGGCCCCAACGGTGAGCAGGTCGGCATCGTCCGCATAGAGGACGCCCTGAGGCTCGCCGCGGAAGCCGACCTCGACCTGGTCGAGGTCGCACCCGGCGCCCGTCCGCCGGTGACCAGGCTCATGGACTACGGGAAGTTCAAGTACGAGTCCGCCATGAAGGAACGGGCGGCCCGGCGCAACCAGTCCCACGTCCTGATCAAGGAGCAGAAGCTCCGGCCCAAGATCGACAAGCACGACTACGAGACCAAGAAGCGGGCTGTCGAGCGCTTCCTGGCCGAGGGTGACAAGGTCAAGGTCACCATCATGTTCCGCGGCCGTGAGCAGTCGCGGCCGGAGCTCGGCTTCCGGCTGCTGCAGAAGCTGGCCGAGGACGTCACCGAGCTTGGCTTCGTCGAGTCGTCGCCGAAGCAGGACGGCCGCAACATGATCATGGTGTTGGGGCCGCACCGGAAGAAGGCCGACGCCAAGGCCGAGAAGGAAGCGGCGAAGGTCGAGCGGCAGGCGCAGCGGGACGCCGACGAAGAGGCCGAGAGGGTCGAGCGCGCGGCGAGCCGGGCGGCGGCCGAGGCCGAGAAGGCCGACCGGCCCGAGGTCGTCCGGCCCACCCCCGACAACGAAGACTAAGAGGAGCAGACGGCGCCATGCCGAAGAACAAGACGCACAGCGGCACGAGCAAGCGGTTCCGGATCACCGGGAGCGGGAAGGTGCTGCGCCAGAAGGCGAACCGTCGCCACTACCTGGAGCACAAGCCCTCCTCGCTGACCCGCAAGCTCGCCGGCACCACCGAGGTGGCCAAGTCGGACCGGGGCCGCATCAAGAAGCTGCTCGGCAAGTAAGCGGCGACCGTCCAGTCAACCTCTCGGCCCGATCGGCCGAACTAGCAAGGAGTACCAGTGGCACGCGTCAAGCGGGCGGCCAACGCCCACAAGAAGCGCCGTCAGACCCTCGAGCGGGCCAGCGGCTACCGGGGTCAGCGCTCCCGGATGTACCGGAAGGCGAAGGAGCAGGTCACCCACTCGCTCGTCTACGCCTACCGCGACCGCAAGCAGCGCAAGGGCGACTTCCGGCAGCTGTGGATCACGCGCATCAACGCCGCGTCCCGGGCCGAGGGCCTGACGTACAACCGCTTCATCCAGGGTCTGCGCCTGGCCGAGGTCGACGTCGACCGTAAGATGCTGGCCGACCTCGCCGTCAACGACCCGGCCGCCTTCAGGGCCCTGGTCGAGGTCGCCCGCGCCGCGCTGCCGGCCGACCGCAACGCCCCGGCCGAAGCGGCCTGAGCGTCCGTTCGTTCGTGAGACCGGGCCTGCGCAGGTAGGCCCGGTCTTCGCGTGTTCCGGTGATGATGTCCTCTGGCGGTCGCAGGGTGACCGCCAGGGAACATGATCACCGGAAGGTGGGGTGGAAGGACCCGATGCTGACCGAACGGTCCGGGCGGGTGCGCGAGGCGCACAAGCTGCTGCGCCGGGCGGCCCGCGAGAAGGCCGGGTTGTTCCTCGCCGAGGGCCCGCAGGCGGTCCGTGAGGCGGTCGCCGCCGGACCCGGCCGGGTGGTCGAGCTGTTCGCGACGACGACGGCGGCGGCGCGGTGGGCGCCGATCGTGGCGGCCGCCGAGGGCGCCGGCGTCCCGGTGCACGCGGCCGACGACGCCGCCCTGGCCGCGCTGTCGGAGACGGTGACGCCGCAAGGCCTGGTCGCGGTGTGCCGGTCGCTGACGGTGGACCTGACCGACGCGCTGGCCGGCGAGCCGCGGCTGGTCGCCGTCCTCGCCGAGGCCCGCGACCCCGGCAACGCCGGCACGGTCGTCCGCTGCGCCGACGCGGCAGGCGCCGACGCCGTCGTGCTCACCCACGGCTCGGCCGACCCGCAGGGCGGCAAGGCGGTGCGCGCGTCGGCCGGCAGCGTCTTCCACCTGCCGGTCGTGTCCGGGGTGCCGGCGGCGAACGCGGTGGCGGCGCTGCGCGAGCGCGGGCTGACGGTGCTCGCGGCCGACGGCGCCGGCTCGCTCGACCTCGACCAGGCCGAGGACGACGGCCTGCTCGCCGGGCCGGTCGCGTGGCTGTTCGGCAACGAGGCATGGGGCCTGCCCGCCGAGGTCGGCGCGCTGGCCGACCACGTCGTGCGGGTCCCGATCTACGGCCGCGCCGAGAGCCTCAACCTCGCCACCGCCGCCGCCGTCTGCCTGTACGGCTCCGCCCGGGCCCGCCGCCGCGCCACCCGCTAGGTGTATGGTTGGTGTATGACACGCACCAACATCGATCTCGACGACGAGCTCGTCGACGAGGTCATGCGGCGCTACGGAGTGGCGACCAAACGTGAGGCGGTCGATCTCGCTTTGCGCCGTCTCGTCGGCGTGCCGTTGACGAAGGACTTCCTGCTGGGGCTGCGCGGCGTCGGTTGGGGCGCCGATCTGGACGAGCTGCGGTCGGCCGACTCCGCTGCGACCGGATGATCCTCGTCGACACATCGGCCTGGATCGACTACCTCCGGGCGGCTGATACACCGGCGGCCAGGGAGCTCACGGCTCTGATCCAGCGAGGCGCCGAGGTGTGCACGACCGAGCCGGTGATCATGGAGCTGCTCGCCGGCGCCGATACACCCGCGCGCGCCGACGCGTTGGAGAGGCTCACGAACGGACTGCCGGTGCTGGGTGTCGACCCGAGGCTGGACTTCAGGCAGGCATCGGCGATCTACCTGGCGGTGCGCCGTCAGGGCCGGACCGTGCGCAGTCTCGTCGACTGCCTGATTGCGGCCGTCGCCCTGCGGCATGACGTTGCGCTGCTGCACAAGGACGCCGACTACGGCGCCATCGCCGACTGCCTGCCGCTGCGGGCGCACCCGGTCTGACCCCTCAGCTGAACGCGGCGGCGAACTCGTCCATCCGATCGCCGAAGCCCTCGTGGTCGCCGAACCAGACGGCGACGGAGTCGGCGCCGGCCGCCGCGAGCTTCTGGACCGACTCGACGGCCGCGGCCAGCTCGTCCCGCCCGCCGGCCCACTCGATGCGGGTGCCCGCGCGCAGCGGCCGCCCGGCCAGCGGCCCGTCGTCGCGCAGTGCCCGCAGCCGGGCCAGCCGCGACGCGAACCCGTCCGCGTCGAGGGCGAAGGCGTGCCACTCGTCGGCCACCGCGGCGACCCGGTTCAGCGCGGCGTCGGTGGTGCCGCCCACCGCGATCGGCAGCGGGGTCAGCGGCCGCGGCTCGAACACGCCGCGCTCGAACCCGAACCGAGGGCCGTCGTACGAGGTCGCGCCGTCGAACAGCGCCCGCATCACCCGCACCGCGTCCTCGACGTAACGGCCGCGGCCGGCGTAGTCGGCGCCGACGGCGTCGAACTCGGTGCGCACCCACCCGGCCCCGACGGCGAGCAGCAGCCGCCCGCCGGACAGCCGGTGCACCGTCGCGGCCTGCTTGGCGACGAGGAACGGGTCGCGCAGCGACAGCACCAGCACCGACGTGCCCAGCCGCAGCCGCTGCGTGGCGGCCGCGAGGTACGCCAGCGTGGTCAGCGGCTCGTAGACGCCGCCGAACGCCGCGCCATACGGCTCGGGCGGCAGCAGGTGGTCGGGCAGCAGGACGGCGCCGTAGCCGAGCCGTTCGGCCTGGACGGCGAGGCCGGCCAGCCGGCCGGGCTCCATGGCGGGCGACTCGTCGGGCAGGACGACCCGCAGTTCGGTGGGGTCGGTGAGGGGTGCGAGCATGCTCCGACCCTACGCAAGCACCCTAAAGTGGCCTCATGCCGAACATCGCCACGAACACCACCGTCGACCTCGCCGGGCTGCTCGAGTTCGTCCGGCCGCGCCACCGCGGCATCGTCATCACCATCCGCGGCGACGGCGGCCCGCAGGCCTCGCCGGTCACCTGCGGCGTCGACGACTCCGGCCGCATCGTCGTCTCCACCTACCCGGACCGCGCGAAGGCGCAGAACGTCCGGCACCGCCCGCAGGCCAGCATCGTCGTCCTGTCCGACGACTTCGGCGGCGCGTGGGTGCAGGTCGACGGCCTGGCCGAGATCATCGACCTGCCCGACTCCGTCGAGCCGCTGGTCGAGTACTACCGCAACGTCGCCGGCGAGCACGAGGACTGGGACGGCTACCGCGAGGCCATGCACCGGCAGGGCAAGTCGCTGCTGCGCATCACGCCGCAGCGGTGGGGCCCGATCGCGACCGGGGGCTTCCCGCCGCACCTCGACCCCGACGGCGACCCCGACGGTGACCACGGCCACGGCCACGGGCACGGTCACGACGACCAGGACGGCCACGAGCACTGATGGCGCAGGTCACCGCCGTCAGCTCCAGTCCCACGCACAGCTTCAGCAAGCCGGCCCTGGCCGCGATCCGGCTGCTGGCCGGCCTCGGCGTCGAGGGCGACGCGCACCTCGGGACGACGGTGCAGCACCTGTCCCGGCTGCAGCGTGACCCGGACGCGCCGAACCTGCGGCAGGTGCACCTCATGCACGCCGAACTGCACGACGAGCTGGCCGCCGCCGGGCACACCGTCGGCCCCGGGCAGCTGGGCGAGAACGTCACCACCCGCGGCGTCGACCTGCTCGGCCTGCCGGCGGGGACCCGGCTGCGGCTGGGTGCCGAGGCGGTCGTCGAGGTCACCGGGCTGCGCAACCCGTGCCACCAGATCGACGACTTCCAGCCGGGCGTGCTCAAGCAGGTCGTCGGACGCGACGCAGACGGTGAGATCGTCCGCAAGGCCGGGGTGATGGCGATCGTGCTGGTGGGCGGCGAGGTGCGGCCGGGTGACGCGATCGCCGTCGAGCCGCCGCCCGAGCCGCACCGCCCGCTCGCCCCGGTGTGACCGACGTCCGCGTAGACTCGCGGGGTTGCGAACCCCGCGTGAGTAGACGAGGAACATGTCCGCGCCCAACAGCGATTACGACCCAGTCCAGGTGACGCCGCTCGACGCTGACCAGGTCGCGCAGATGGTGTCCGACGCCCTGGCCGCGTTCGCCGCGGCCGGCGACCTCGACGCGCTCAAGGAGGCCCGGCTCGCGCACACCGGCGACCGGTCGCCGCTGGCGCTGGCCAACCGCGAGATCGGCGCGCTGCCGCCGCAGGCCCGCAAGGAGGTCGGCCAGCGCGTCGGCACCGCGCGCCGCGACGTCGCCGCCGCCCTCGCCGAGCGGCAGGCCGTGCTCGAGGCCGAGCGCGACGAGCGCGTGCTGGTCGAGGAGGCCGTCGACGTCACGCTGCCGTGGGACCGCGCCCCGCAGGGCGCCCGGCACCCGCTGACCACCATCCAGGAACGGGTGGCCGACGTCTTCGTGGCGATGGGCTGGGAGGTCGCCGAAGGCCCCGAGGTCGAGGCCGAGTGGCTGAACTTCGACGCGCTCAACATCGGCCCCGACCACCCGGCGCGCACCATGCAGGACACCTTCTTCGTCGAGAACGAGGACTCCGGGCTGGTGCTGCGCACGCACACGTCGCCGGTGCAGGCGCGGTCCATGCTCAGCCGCACGCCGCCGATCTACGTCATCTGCCCGGGCCGCACGTTCCGCACCGACGAGCTCGACGCCACGCACACGCCGGTGTTCAGCCAGGTCGAGGGCCTGGCCGTCGACGAGGGCCTGACCATGGCGCACCTCAAGGGCACCCTCGACCACTTCGCGTCGTCGATGTTCGGCGCCGGCCTCACCACGCGGCTGCGCCCGTCGTACTTCCCGTTCACCGAGCCCAGCGCCGAGATGGATCTGCAGTGCTTCGTCTGCCGCGGCGCGTCGGTCGGTGACCCGGACAACCCGTGCCGCACCTGCGGGTCCGAGGGCTGGATCGAGTGGGGCGGCTGCGGCATGGTCAACCCGCGGGTCCTGATCGCCTGCGGCATCGACCCGGATCGGTACACCGGCTTCGCGTTCGGCATGGGCCTGGAGCGCACGCTGATGTTCCGCCACGGCGTCGAGGACATGCGCGACATGGTCGAGGGCGACGTCCGGTTCGCGGCGGCCTTCGGGATGGAGATCTGATGCGCGTCCCCCTGAGCTGGCTGCGCGACTACGCGGCGCTGCCCGACGACGTCAGCCCGCGCGACGTCGCGACCCGGCTGATCCGCGCCGGCCTCGAGGTCGAGACCGTCGACGAGGCGGGCGCCGACCTCGTCGGCCCGCTGGTCGTCGGCCGGGTGCTGCAGTTCGCCGACGAGCCGCAGAAGAACGGCAAGACCATCCGCTGGTGCTCGGTCGACGTCGGCGAGGCGGAGCCGCGCGGCATCGTCTGCGGCGCGCACAACTTCGCGGTCGACGACCTCGTCGTCGTGTCGCTGCCCGGCGCGGTGCTGCCCGGCGGGTTCGCGATCTCCGCGCGCAAGACCTACGGGCACGTGTCCGACGGCATGATCTGCTCGGTCCGCGAGCTGGGCATCGGCGACGACCACGCCGGCATCCTCGTGCTGCAGCCGGACGAGGCGGCGCCCGGCGACGACGCGATCTCGCTGCTGCGGTTGCGCGACGACGTCCTCGACATCGCCGTCACGCCCGACCGCGGCTACTGCCTGTCCATCCGCGGCGTCGCCCGCGAGGCGGCGACGGCGTTCGGGGTGCCGTTCGCCGACCCCGGGGTGCGCACCGACGTCGCCATGACCGGCGACGACGGGTACCCGGTACGGCTCGAGGACGCCGAGCGCTGCCCGGTGTTCGCCGCCCGCGCCGTGACCGGCGTCGACCCTGCCGCGCCGAGCCCGCGCTGGCTGCAGCGACGGGTCCAGCTGGCCGGCATGCGGCCGATCTCGCTGGCCGTCGACATCACCAACTACGTCATGCTCGAGCTGGGCCAGCCGATCCACGGCTACGACCGCGACGCGCTGCGGGGGCCGATCGTGGTCCGCCGCGCCGCGGCGGGGGAGAAGCTGACGACGCTCGACGGCGCGGTCCGCGCGCTCGACCCCGACGACCTGCTGATCACCGACGACTCCGGACCGATCGGTATGGCCGGAGTCATGGGCGGCGGGTCGACGGAGCTCAGCGACGCCACGACGGCGATCGTCGTGGAGGCCGCGCACTTCGAGCCGACCGGCATCGCCCGCACCGCCCGCCGGCACAAGCTGCCCAGCGAGGCGTCCAAGCGGTTCGAGCGCGGCGTCGACCCCGCGCTGCCCGCGGTGGCGGCGCAGCGGGTCGTCGATCTCCTGGTGTCGCTCGGCGGCGGCGTGCAGGAGCCCGGCCTGACGGTGGCCGGGTCGGTGCCGGCCCCGTCGCCGATCGAGATCCCAGTCGACCTGCCGGCGCGGGTCGCCGGTGTGGATTACCCGGCGGACGAGGTGACGTCGCTGCTCACGGCCGTGGGCGCGGTGGTCTCGCCGGCACGCGCCGAGCGCGTCGCCGTCACCCCGCCGACGTGGCGGCCCGACCTCACCGACCCGTACGACCTGGTCGAGGAGGTGGCCCGGCTACACGGCTACGACGCGGTGCCCTCAGTGCTGCCGGTCGCGCCGGCCGGGCGCGGTGTGACGCCGTCACAGCGGCTGCGCCGCCGGGTCGAGCGCGCCGTGGCCGCGGCCGGCTACGTCGAGGCGCCGTCGTACCCGTTCGTGGGCGAGGCCGAGTTCGACGCGCTCGGCTTCCCGGCCGACGACGCGCGACGGGTCGCGCTGCGGCTGGCCAACCCGATCTCCGAGGAGCAGCCGCTGCTGCGCACGACGCTGCTGCCCGGCCTGCTGGCGACGCTGCGGCGCAACGTCGGCCGGGGCGCCGTCGACGTGGCCGTGTACGAGGCCGGGCTGGTGTTCCGGCCGGCGCCGGGGCCGCTGCCGGTTCCGCCGCGGCTGCCGGTCGACCGCCGGCCCACCGACGACGAACTGGCAGAGCTGCTGGCCGCCGTGCCGTCGCAGCCGCGCCGGGTCGCCGTCGCGCTGGCCGGCGAGCGCGAGCCGGCCGGCTGGTGGGGCTCCGGCCGCCCGGCGAGCTGGGCCGACGCCGTCGAGGCCGCGCGGGTCGTCGCCCGGGCCGCCGGCGTCGCGCTGCGGGTCGAGCGCGACGAGCACACGCCCTGGCACCCGGGTCGCTGCGCCGCCCTGTACGTCGGCGAGACCCTGGTCGGGCACGCCGGCGAGCTGCACCCGCGGGTCGTCGCGGCGCTCGGCCTGCCGTCGCGCACGGCGGCGATGGAACTGGAACTCGACCGGTTCTTCCCGGGCGGCCTGGCCGACGTCGCCGACGAGCCGGTGCGGGCGCCGTCGGTGCCGACCTTCCCGGTCGCCACCCAGGACGTCGCGCTCGTCGTCGACGCGTCGGTGGCCGCCGCCGACGTCGAGGACGCGCTGCGGCGTGGGGCGGGCGAGCTGCTGGAGTCGGTGCGGCTGTTCGACGTGTTCACCGGCGCGCAGCTCGGCGAGGGGAAGAAGTCGCTGGCCTACGCGCTGCGGTTCCGCGCGCCCGACCGCACCCTCACCGTCGAGGAGACGACGGCCGCTCGCGACGCCGCCGTGGCCGAGGCGGCGGCGCGGACCGGCGCGGTCCTGCGCGGCGCATGAGCGTCGCCGGAGTGCCCGCGGCCCGGACGGCGCTGGTCACCGGCGCCGGCCGGGGCATCGGCCGCGCGATCGCAGTCGGGCTGGCGGAGCGCGGCGTGTCGGTCGGCCTGCTGGCGCGCGACGCCGCTGCACTGGACGAGGTGGCCGCCGAGTGCCGCGCCACCGGGGCCGGCGCGGTCACGTTCCCCGCCGACGTCACCGACGCCGAGGCCGTCACCGCCGCCGTCGGCGCCGTCGCGGCCGAGCTGGGCACGGTCGATCTGCTGGTCAACAACGCCGGGGCGATCGAGCCGGTCGAGGAGCCGTTCCTCGGCACCGACGTCGACGACACCTGGCGGGTCGTCGAGGTCAACCTGCGCGGCCCGCTGCTGGTCACGCACGCCGTGCTGCCCAGGATGCTGGCGGCGGGCGGCGGCAGGGTCGTGAACATCAGCAGCGGGATGGCCTACCGGGCGACGACGGCCTACACCGGCTACGCGATCTCGAAGGGCGCGCTGGCCCGGTTCACCGCCCAGCTGGCCGCGCAGTACGGTGACGCCGGCGTGCGCGCCTTCGACCTCGCGCCCGGCACCGTCCGCACCGTGATGTCGACGTCGATGCCGGTGCACGCCGGCTACACCGGCTGGACACCGCCGGAGCGCGCCGTCGAGCTGGTCGCGGCCATCGGCGCCGGCACGCTCGACGACCTGACCGGCCGGTTCTTCCGGGCCGGCACCGACACACCGGAGTCGCTGCTGGCGCTGCGCGACCAGATCCTCGCCCACGACGCCCGCGTCCTCCGCCTCCCCACCGCCGGCCCGGACGACCCGCTCGGCTGACAGATCTCTGCTGTTCGGAACGGGTTGCCAGGCCCTTTTGCAATGAGCACCTATACGCACCACTCCGCGGGTGGTGCGTATAGGTGCTCATTGCAAAGGCTCGCGACGCGCGACCAGCCGATGAGTGAGGCAGCCCGCGCCCAGGATGGGCGAGGGATCAGTGCTGCTGGGGCGATCTGGATCCCCCACCCAACGCTCGTCGCCCCGCGGTGACGCGCAGGCTCACGCCCAGCCGGTGCGGCGGCGCACCCAGGCCAGCGTCGTGGCGTGCTGGGCCAGCTGGAACTCGCGGATCGTCGGCAGCCCGGGCGGCGCCGGCCGGCGGCCGTTCGCGCCGAAGAATCCCGCGAGCCCGGCCAGCGCTGCCGTCACGTGCCACGGGTCGACGCCGCCGAGCAGTGGATGGCCGTCGAGGTAGGGCTCCGGGTCGTGGCCGTGGAAGGCGGCGTTCTTCAGCAACATCAGCGAGTCGATCCACACGGCGCCGCGGAACGCCCACGGCCAGTCCACGAACCACACCCGCGACCCGTCCAGCAGCACGTTGTCGGCCCGCAGGTCGTAGTGCACGAGCGTGTCGCCGTCGACCACGTCCAGCGCCGACGCGGCCAGGTCGGCCAGCCGGTTCAGGTGCCGGCGCTCCCACGGGTCGAGGTCGGCCGGCGGGTCGGCGGCGAGCGACCGGTAGCACAGCATCGGTTCGCGCAGCTCGTCGCGCGCGAGGCGCGGCGACGGCACCGGGCACGGCGTCAGCGACCGCGACAGCTTCGTCACGCCGTCGACCACCAGTCGCAGCTCGTCCGGCCGCCACGGCTCGTGCGGCATCCGCCCGTCGACCTCGTCGAAGACCAGCGCGACCCAGTCGCCGTCGTCGTAGGAGCCACGCAGCCGCGGCACCGGCGCCGTCGCGGGCAGCGCCGCCGTGACGTCCGCCTCGCGCCGGTGGATGCCCGGCGACTCCGGGTTGAGCGGCGTGCCGACCGCCTTGACGAACGCCCGGCCACCGTCGGCGCAGCGCACGCGCGCGGCCAGGCCGGGGGAGAAGCCACCGGACTGGTTGACGGCGGCCACGACCGGCGAGCCGAGCAGGTCCTCGACGCCGGCGCGGACGGCCGCGGGCAGCGACTCCCAGGTCGCGCGGACTCCGGACGCGGTGACGGGTGGCATCGCCCCATGCTCGCCGACCTCGGCGATGCCGCGCACGCGAATTTCCGGGTGATCACCGCCACGTTGCATGAAATTGCGGAACTCTGCATACTCATTCGCATGGGAGCGACTGTGGCGATCGCGGGAGCGAGCGGCTATGCGGGCGGCGAGCTGCTGCGCCTGCTGCTCGCGCACCCCGAACTCGGCGTGGGGACGGTGACGGCGCACTCGAAGGCGGGCGACCGCCTGATCGCGCATCACCCGCAGCTGATCGAGCTGGCCGACCGGATTCTGGAACCGACGACGGCGCAGGCGCTGGCCGGGCACGACGTGGTGATCCTGGCGCTGCCGCACGGCGCGTCGGCCGACATCGCCGCACAACTGCCGGACGACGTCCTGGTGCTCGACTGCGGCGCGGACCACCGCCTCACCGACGCCGCCGACTGGCAGAAGTTCTACGGCACCGAGCACGCCGGCAGCTGGCCCTACGGCCTCCCGGAACTCGTCCACGCCGACGGGCACAAGCAGCGCGACGCGCTCCCGGGCGCCACCCGCATCGCCGTCCCCGGCTGCAACGTCACCGCGGTGACGCTCGCGCTGGCGCCCGGCCTGGCCGCCGGCGTCGTCGCGCCCGACGACATCGTCGCGGTGCTCGCGTGCGGCACGTCCGGCGCCGGCACGTCGCTGAAGCCGCACCTGCTGGCCAGCGAGATCATGGGCGCGGCCAGCCCGTACGCCGTAGGCGGCGTGCACCGGCACGTCCCGGAGATCCAGCAGAACCTGCAGCTCGCGGGTGGCCGGCCGGTCACCCTCTCGTTCACCCCGACCCTGGTGCCGATGAGCCGCGGCATCCTCGCCACGGTGACGGCCAAACTGACGGGTGACGGTGACGGCGGCAGCGTGCGGGCCGCATGGGAGGCGGCCTACGCCGACGAGCCGTTCGTCCACCTGCTGCCGGAGGGGCAGTGGCCCACCACGGCCGCCGTCCTCGGGGCCAACACCGCGCACGTCCAGGTGACGGTCGACGAGGCGGCCGGCCGGGTGGTCGCGATCGCCGCCATCGACAACCTCACCAAGGGCACCGCGGGCGCGGCGATCCAGTCGGCCAACCTTGCGCTCGGGCTCCCCGAGACGCTCGGCCTGCCGACGACGGGGGTGGCGCCGTGAGCGTCACCGCAGCGGCCGGCTTCCGGGCCGCCGGCGTCGCCGCCGGACTGAAGCCCAGCGGCAAGCCCGACGTCGCGCTGGTCGTCAACGACGGCCCGCAGCACGCCGCCGCCGCCGTGTTCACGTCGAACCGGTGCAAGGCGAACCCGGTGCTGTGGAGCGAGCGGACCATCGCCGACGGGCAGTTGTCCGCGGTCGTCCTCAACTCCGGCGGCGCCAACTGCTACAACGGCCCCGAGGGGTTCCAGACGACGCACGCCAGCGCCGAGCTGGTCGCCGAGCTGACCGGCGGCCAGGCCTTCGACGTCGCCGTCTGCTCCACCGGCCTGATCGGCCAGCCGCTGGACCGGCCGCTGCTCGAGGCCGGCATCCGCGCCGCCCACACCGAGCTGTCGCCCGACGGCGGCCCGGCCGCGGCCACCGCCATCATGACCACCGACACCGTCCGCAAGGAAGCCCTCGTCACCAGCGCCGATGGCTGGGTGGTCGGGGGCATGGCCAAGGGCGCGGGCATGCTCGCCCCCGCGCTGGCCACCATGCTGGTCGTCGTCACCACCGACGCCGTCGCCGACGCGGCCACGCTCGACCAGGCACTGCGCGCGGCGACGAGGACGACGTTCGACCGGCTCGACACCGACGGCTGCATGTCCACCAACGACACCGTCGCGCTGCTGGCCAGCGGCGCGTCCGGCGTGCAGCCCACGCTCGACCAGCTGACCGCAGCGGTCAGCGCCGTCTGCGCCGACCTCGCCGAGCAGCTCTGGCACGACGCCGAGGGCGCCCACCACGACATCGCGATCGAGATCGCCGGTGCGGCGAGCGAGGCCGACGCCGTCGAGGTCGCCCGCGCCGTCGCTCGCAGCAACCTGTTCAAGGCCGCGATCTTCGGCAACGACCCGAACTGGGGCCGGGTGCTGGCCGCCGTCGGCACGACCCAGGCGGCGTTCGAGCCGGAGAAGATCGACATCACGATGAACGGCGTCAAGGTCTGCGTCGCCGGCGGGACGCAGTTCGGCGCACCGTCGACGGAGGTCGACCTGTCCGGCCGCGACGTGCACGTGCTGGTCGAGCTGAACGCCGGTCCGGCCACGGCGACGGTCCTGACCAGCGACCTCACGCACGACTACGTCCACGAGAACTCGGCGTACTCGACATGACGACGACACCAAATATTCTCCGCGCCATGCAACGATCATCCTCTCTCCCCGGTCGACCTCAGGTCCGGACCGAGGGCTCAGGGAGACCTTCGGCCCCCCATCGCCCGTCGGTATTGCCTGGCTCGGAGGGGGCGAACGGGGCGCTCGCGAAGGCCGGGGTGCTGGTCGAGGCGCTGCCCTGGCTGAAGCGGTTCCACGGCAAGATCGTCGTGGTGAAGTACGGCGGGAACGCGATGATCGACGACGACCTCAAGCGGGCGTTCGCCGACGACATCGTCTTCCTCCGGCTGGCCGGGCTGAAGCCGGTCGTCGTGCACGGCGGGGGGCCGCAGATCACCTCGATGCTCGACCGTCTCGGCATCGAGAGCGAGTTCCGCGGCGGCCTGCGGGTCACCACGCCCGAGGCGATGGACGTCGTCCGCATGGTGCTGGTCGGCCAGGTCGGCCGCGAGATCGTCGGGCTGATGAACAGCCACGGGCCGCTGGCGGTCGGGCTGTCCGGCGAGGACGCCGGCCTGTTCACCGCGCGGCGCCGGTCGGCCGTCGTCGACGGCGTGCAGGTCGACATCGGGCTGGTCGGCGACGTGGCCAAGGTCGACGCCGGCGCGGTTCTCGATCTCATCGACGCCGGGCGCATCCCGGTGGTCTCGTCTGTCGCACCGGACGCCGAGGGCGTCGTACACAACGTCAACGCCGACACCGCCGCCGCCGCGCTCGCCGTCGAGCTGGGCGCGGAGAAGCTGGTCGTGCTGACCGACGTGGAAGGGCTGTACCGCAACTACCCGGCCGACACCGACATCGTCCAGGAGATCACCGCCGCCGAGCTGACGACGCTGCTGCCGTCGCTGTCGGCGGGCATGATCCCGAAGATGCAGGCGTGCCTGCGCGCGGTCGAGGGCGGCGTGCCCGAGGCGACGATCATCGACGGCCGGGTCCCGAACTCGCTGCTGCTGGAAGTGTTCACCGACGAAGGTGTGGGAACGATGGTGATCCCGTCATGACGTATCAAGCCGAGGCATCCGGCCAGCTGGTACAGCTGCTCGGGCTCGACGAGGACGCGCTGGCCGCCAGTAACAACGCCGCCTGGACCGCGCGCTACCGCCAGTCGCTGATGAACACGTTCGGCAGCCCGCAGCGCGTGCTCGTCCGCGGTGAGGGCTGCTACGTGTGGGACGCCGACGGACGGCGCTACCTCGACCTGCTCGGCGGGCTGGCCGTGAACTCGCTGGGGCACGCGCACCCGCTGCTGGTGTCGGCCATCACGGCGCAGCTGGCGACGCTGGGGCACGTGTCGAACTTCTTCGCCACCGCGCCGCAGATCGCGCTGGCCGAACGGCTGCTGGGCCTGCTCGACGTGCCTGCCGGCGCGGGCCGGGTGTTCTTCACCAACTCCGGCACCGAGGCGAACGAGGCGGCGTTCAAGATCGCCCGGCGGACCGGCCGGCCGAACGTCGTCGCCGCCGAGGGCGGCTTCCACGGCCGGACGATGGGCGCGCTGGCGCTGACCGGCAAGCCGGCCATCCGCGAGCCGTTCGAGCCGCTGCCCGGCGGCGTGACGTTCCTGCCGTACGGCGACGCCGAGGCGCTCGCAGTGGCCGTCGACGGCGACACCGCGGCGGTCTTCCTCGAGCCCGTGCAGGGCGAGGGCGGCGTCGTCCCGGCCCCGGCCGGCTACCTGGCGGCCGCCCGCGAGATCACCGAGCGGGCCGGCGCGCTGCTGGCCGTCGACGAGATCCAGACCGGCATCGGCCGCTGTGGCGACTGGTTCGCGCACACCGTCGAGGGGATCGTGCCCGACGTCGTCACCGTCGCGAAGGGTCTCGGCGGCGGCTTCCCGATCGGCGCCTGCATCGGCCTCGGCCGGGCCGCCGACCTGCTCGGACCCGGCGCGCACGGCACGACGTTCGGCGGCAACCCGGTCGCGGCCGCCGCCGGGCTCGCCGTCCTGCACGCCGTCGAGCGCGACGGGCTGCTGGAGCACGTCCGCACCGTCGGCGCCCACCTGCGCGCCGAGGTGCTGGCGCTGGGCCACCCGCTGGTGCGCGGAGTGCGGGGGCGTGGCCTGCTGCTGGGCGTCGAGTTGGCAGCGCCCATCGCGGCCGCCGTCGCGGCCGAGGCGCTCGGCGCGGGGTTCATCGTCAACGCCGTCAACCCCGATACGATCCGGCTCGCGCCGCCCCTGATCCTCGACATCGCGCAGGCCGACGAGTTCCTGGCGGCGCTCCCGGCGGTGCTGGACGCCGTCGGGACCGCCCCGAAGGAGACCCGATGACCCGGCATTTCCTCCGCGACGACGACCTGTCGCCGGCCGAGTACCTGCAGGTGCTCGACATGGCCGCCGAGCTCAAGGCGGACCGGTTCGCCTACCGGCCGCTGGACGGCCCGCGCGCGGTCGCCGTGATCTTCGACAAGCCGTCCACCCGCACGCGCGTCTCGTTCAGCGTCGGCATCGCCGAGCTGGGCGGGTATCCGCTGGTCATCGATGCGCAGACGTCGCAGCTGGGCCGCGGCGAGCCGATCGCCGACACCGCGCGGGTGCTGGACCGCCAGTGCGCCGCGATCGTCTGGCGGACGTTTGAGCAACAGCGCCTCGACGACATGGCCGCGGCGTCCGCCGTTCCCGTCGTCAACGCGCTCACCGACGAGTACCACCCCTGCCAGCTGCTGGCCGACCTGCAGACCGTGCGCGAGCGCAAGGGCACGCTGGCCGGGCTGACGCTGACCTATGCCGGCGACGGCGCGAACAACATGGCGCACTCGTACCTGCTGGCCGGCGCGACCGTCGGCATGCACGTGCGGGTCGCGTCGCCGGCCGGGTACGCGCCGTCGGCCGCCGTGCTGGAGCGGGCGGCGGCCGTCGCGGCGCGGACCGGCGGGTCGGTCGCGCACGTCACCGACGCCGCCGACGGGTTCGCCGGCGCCGACGTGCTGGCCACCGACACGTGGGTGTCGATGGGCCAGGAGGGTGAGGCGGCCGACCGCGAGGCGCCGTTCGTGCCGTTCGCGCTGACGTCGGACGCGGTGAAGGCGGCCGCGCGGGACCCCGTCGTGCTGCACTGCCTGCCCGCCTACCGCGGCAAGGAGATCGCCGCCGACGTCATCGACGGCCCGGCCAGCGCCGTGTGGGACGAGGCCGAGAATCGGCTGCACGCGCAGAAGGCGCTGCTGACCTGGCTGCTCGCTCAGGAGGCGACGGCATGACG
The DNA here is from genome assembly GCF_900105925.1 of Jiangella alkaliphila. NCBI lineage: Bacteria > Bacillati > Actinomycetota > Actinomycetes > Jiangellales > Jiangellaceae > Jiangella > Jiangella alkaliphila. The sequence continues at coordinate 3,970,131 of NZ_LT629791.1, forward strand.
CAGCCGGCCACGCGCGCGGCCCGGCACGGCCGCATCGCCGAGATCCTGGCGCAGACGCCGGTCCGGTCGCAGACGGAGCTGGCCGAGCGGCTGGCCGAAGGCGGCATCGAGGTCACCCAGGGGACGCTGTCGCGCGACCTCGACGAGCTGGGCGCGATGAAGATCCGCAACCCCGACGGCTGGCTGGTCTACGCGCTGCCCGGCGAGGGCGGCGACTCCCGGCCGCTGGCCGCGTCGAAGTCCGCCGTCGACGCCCGGCTGATCCGGGTGTGCGAGGAGATCCTGATCTCGGCGCGGTCGTCGGCCAACCTGGTGGTGCTGCGGACCCCACCGGGGGCCGCGCAGTACCTGGCATCGGCGATCGACCACGCGTCGCGCGGGGACATCCTGGGCACCATCGCCGGCGACGACACCGTCCTCGTCATCTCGACCGACCCGTCGGGCGGCGCGGAGGTCGCCGCGTGGTTCCTCGCGCTGGCCGAGGGCAACGTCCCGCCGTCGTCATGACACCGAACGATTCGAGCTCCGGAGGACGAGTGAGCAGCAGTGCACTGTGGGGCGGCCGGTTCGAGGGAGGTCCGTCGGAGGCGCTGGCGGCGCTGTCGAAGTCGACGCACTTCGACTGGCGCCTGGCACCCCACGACATCGCCGGGTCGAAGGCGCACGCCGCGGTCCTGCACCAGGCCGGCCTGCTGACGTCGGACGAGCTGGCGGCCATGCTCGAAGGGTTGGACCGGCTGGCCGCCGACGTCACGTCCGGCGAGTTCGTCCCCGCGCCCGGCGACGAGGACGTCCACACGGCGCTGGAGCGCGGGCTGATCGACCGCGTCGGGCCGGAGCTGGGCGGGAAGCTGCGGGCCGGGCGGTCCCGCAACGACCAGGTCGCGACGCTGTTCCGGATGTACCTGCGCGAGTCGGCCCGGACGGTGTCCGGGCTGGTCCTGGACCTCGTGGACGCGCTGGTCGCGCAGGCCGACGCCCAGTTCGGCGTCGCGATGCCGGGCCGGACGCACCTGCAGCACGCCCAGCCCGTCCTGCTGTCGCACCACCTGCTGGCGCACGCGTGGGCGCTGCTGCGCGACGTCGACCGGCTGCGCGACTGGGACCGGCGGACGGACGAGTCGCCGTACGGGTCGGGGGCGCTGGCGGGGTCGTCGCTGGGCCTGGACCCGGTGTTCGTCGCCCGTGAGCTGGGGTTCTCGACGTCGGTCGAGAACTCGATCGACGGCACGGCATCGCGCGACTTCGTGGCCGAGGCCGCTTTCGTCCTCGCCATGATCGGCGTCGACGTGTCGCGCATCGCCGAAGAGGTCATCCTGTGGGCGACCAAGGAGTTCTCCTTCGTCACCCTCGACGACGCCTGGTCGACGGGGTCGTCGATCATGCCGCAGAAGAAGAACCCCGACATCGCCGAGCTGGCCCGCGGCAAGGCCGGCCGGCTGGTGGGCAACCTTTCGGGGCTGCTGACGACGTTGAAGGCGCTGCCGCTCGCGTACAACCGCGACCTGCAGGAGGACAAGGAACCCGTCTTCGACTCCGTCGACACACTGACCGTGCTGCTGCCAGCGTTCACCGGCATGGTGGCGACGCTGCGGTTCAACGCTTCGCGGCTGGAGGAGCTGGCGCCGCAGGGGTTCTCGCTGGCCACGGACGTCGCGGAGTGGCTGGTCCGCGAGGGCGTGCCGTTCCGGTCGGCGCACGAGATCGCCGGGGCGTGCGTTCGTGCGTGTGAGGCGCGCGGGCTGGAGCTGTGGGAGCTGTCCGACGCCGACCTCGCCGAGATCTCGCCGTCGTTGACGCCGTCGGTGCGGTCGGTCCTGTCGGTGCCCGGGTCGCTGGCGTCGCGGTCGGCGCGCGGCGGGACGGCACCGGACCGGGTGCGCGAGCAGCTCGCCGCCGTGCGGGCCGCGGCCGGGGCCGGGCGCGTCTGGGTCTGACGGCCTAGGCTCGGCGGCATGGCTCGGATCGAGGTGGTCCAGGGCGACATCACCGCGAGGACGTCGACGCGATCGTCAACGCGGCCAACTCCTCGCTGCGCGGCGGTGGCGGCGTCGACGGCGCGATCCATCGGGCCGCGGGGCCGCGACTTGCGGACGCCGGGGCCGCGCTGGCACCGTGCCCGCCGGGCTCCGCCGTCGCCACGCCCGCGTTCGACCTCGACCCGCCCGTCCGCCACGTCATCCACACCGTCGGCCCGGTTTGGCGCGGGGGAGCGGCGGGCGAGGCGGCGCTGCTGGAGTCGTGCTACCGGCGGTCGCTCGAGGTGGCGGACTCGGTGGGCGCCCGGTCGGTGGCGTTCCCGGCCATCTCGACCGGCATCGTCGGGTACCCGCCCGACCAGGCCGCCCGCATCGCCGTCGGCACCGTCCGTGCCGCTTCGACGCAGGTCGAGCTGATCCGGCTGGTCGCCTTCGACCGCGCCACCTACGACCTGCTGAGCGCCGCCCTCGACGACTGACGCCGGCACCGCGCCCAGGCAGCAGAAACCCCGGCGCGGAACCACAGTGAATGAGAGGCGCGCCGGGGTCCGGCCGGGATCATCGGTGTGACAGCACCTCCGCCGACCAGAACCAGAGTACCGCCGTTGACGACGCCTTGACCAGGTGTCATCCTGGAGGGCTAACTACATCGGGAACCCCCGGAGTAGTCCAGAGATGGGCTACCCGGCGGGCTGTGACAGCGGCTCACTGTGTGGCCCCTCGAAAGAGAGGATGCACGTGAACCACAGTGACAGGGACGAGCGCACCGTGTTGGCCAGGCTTCGACAGCTGCGTCAGCACACCGAGGTCATCGGCCAGATCCTGAGGGATCTGTGGCCAGTGATCGCGGGAGCGTTCTCCATCTTGGGTGTCGCCTTGCACCAGTTCGTCACGCTGCTGAGGTAGCCGACGAGCCGCAGGGAGCGAGACGGGGCTGGCGAGAGCCGGCCCCGTTCGTGCGTGGCTCAGCGCCGGACGGCGAGCAGGGAGAAGGCGTTCGGGAGCCGGCCGCGCCAGGCGGCCGCGTCGACGTCGTCGGGGCGCCAGAACGGGTCAGGGTACTCGGCGAGGTGGCGCAGCTGCAGCCCGGCCTCGACCACCGCGGTGACGATCTGGCCGAGCGTCGCCTGACGTTCCACCGCGCCGCGGGCGGGGAAGGTGTCGTTGACGTGGCTGGGCTCGAAGTAGCCGCGGTCGGGCCGGATCCGCGGCTCGTCCGCGTCCCACGCCCACAGCGGCACGGCCGGGTGCGCCTCGTAGACGAACAGCGACCCGCCCGGACGCAGCAGGCGGGCGACGTCGGGGGCCCAGGCGCGCAGGTCGGGCAGCCAGATCAGCGCGCCCTTGCCGGTGTAGACGAGGTCGGCGCACTCGTCGCGCAGCGGCGCGCCCGGCAGCTCACCGACGACGTACCGGCAGGGCAGGCCCAGCTCGACGGCTCGCCGCTGCGCCGCCGCGACGGCGACCGTGCTGAAGTCCACCGCGACGACGGACCGTGCGCCGGCCCGCACCAGCGCGGCGTCGTCGACGCCCTGGCCGCTCTGCAGGTGCACGACCTCCGGCGAGGTCGCCAGCACCGGCCCGAGCAGCTCGAGCTCGGCCGGCAGCAGGGTCGCCGTGCGCGCCTCGGCCAGCAGCTCGTCGTACTCGCGGACATGCTTGAGTGACGCGTCGTCCCACGCCGCGCGGTTACTCTCCACGATCACGCAGCCAGGTAGCAGCCCGGGTCTTCGAGGCGCGCGACAGCCAGGCGTCCTGGACCTGCTCGGCCAGCTCGGCGCGGGTCAGCTCCCCCAGCCGGCCGGCCCGCACCAGCACCGACCGGTGCCCGGCGAAGTGCGGCGTGGTGAAGTACGGCGTGCTCGGGTCCTGCACCAGCGCCTCCTTCTCCGCGTCGGACTCCACCCACAGCACGATCACGTCCTCGTACCGCTCACCCGTCTCCGGGTCGACGGCGTCCGGGCGCGGGTTGCGGAAGAACACGAACGACTTGCCGCCGACCTGGTAGACCGGCTTGTGCTCGGTGCCGGGGTAGACGGTGACGTGCGGCATCGCCAGCGCCAGCTCGTGCACGTCGGCGACCGTCGCCGGCCGCCCGCCGTCGTCCACCATGGATGGCAGCCTAGTGCGAGGAGGATCCATGGCAGTGGGACGAGCGGCCAGGCGCGCGGCCCGGGCGCCGGCGGTCGAGCGGGTGATGGGCCCGGCTCAGGTGGACGTCGCGCTGGACCTGCTGGAGCTGACGGAGCTGGCCTGGCACGACTGCTACGGCGAGCTCACGCCGTCGGACCAGGTGGTCGACGACATGCTGGTCTGTTCCCGCGGCGAGCTCGCCGGACTGGTCCGCGCCGCCCGGCTGGGGACGACGGACTGGCGCGACCTGCGGATGGAGGCCGACGCGATCCGAGCCGAAGCCGCCGGCTGACGCACGCAGCTCCCATGATCATCAACCTTTTGCGCTGCCAGGACAGCACTCATTAGGTTGATGATCATGGGGCGCCTGCACCCGGGCGTAGGGTGGAGATGCGGAGCAATTCAGGCTCCCGGCCGAGGAGCACTCATGGTCGGCTCGACGACAGCGGTCCTGCGGATCAGGTTCGTCGGCGGAGCGCAGATGGACGTCACCATCGACGAGGTCGACGTCAGCGAGGACGAGGTCGTCGACCGCGCCATCGCGGCGCTCTCGCAGGACTCCGGCGTGCTCCGCGCCCGGCACGGCGACCGGCTCGTGGTGGTGTTCGCCCGAGGTGTGGCCGCCGTCGAGATCGCGCCGCGGGGCGCCGTCCTCTGACTTCGCCTCAGCCCACGACCGCGAAGCCGCCCGGGCGCAGGGTGATCGACGTCGGCGCGGTTATCTCACGCGAGGACTGGAGGCGCCCGGACCCGTCGTACACGCGCACCGTCCCCGGGCCCTCGACGGACACCCGACGGGGCGACGACGCGGCCGAGTGCAGCAGCTCCGCCCCCGCACCGTCCGCTCCGGCCAGCGTCAAGCGGGAGATCTCGGGCCGGACGAGCAGCGCGTCCAGCTCCACCACGCCGCGCGACGCCGCCACCGACACGGACGAGGCACCCGCCGGCACGACACGGTTCAGCGGCAACGGCAGCAGCGCACCCGGGACCGCCGTCAGTCCCTGCGGACCCACGCCGTGCCGCAGCGTTCCCAGCGCCCGGCCGTCAGCCACGGTCCACGACGTTCGCGCCGCCGTCGCGGAACCCGCCAGCGGCAACCACGACACTGGCTCCACCAGCCGCGGTGCCTCCGCCGCCCCGAGTGAGAACGTCGCGGTCTGACCGGCCGACAGCGACAGCAGCGACCCGCTCCACAGCGACTCGCCGGTCCACGCGGCCGTTGGCGCCCGCACCGTCCCGGTCGTCGACGTCGCCGCCTCGGCCTCGACCAGCCGCAGCCCGTCCCGGCCGGTGACCGAGGTCAGCCCGGCCGCCCGCTCCCGCACGTCGGTGTGAGCGTCCAGCGCGAGCATCGACAGCTGCCCGTGGATCGTGCTCTCCGCGCCGCTGTTCCGGTTGATCGCCCCGTCCGCCGCGACGCCGTCGAACGTCACGCCGGTCGCCGGGTCGTACATCGGCTCGCCGGCCGGGTTGGCGCCGAAGTACCACGCCGCCGTCAGCGCCGCCAGGTCGTCGAACGCCGGCCGGTCCGCCGCAGCGCCGACGGCCAGCAGCGACTGCAGCCGCGAGTCGACGCCGTAGGCGATCTGCACCCGTTCGGTCGGCGTGGGCAGCCAGCCGTTGTCGGCCCCGCCGCCCGTCAGCAGCACCGGCACGAACCGGGCGGAGTCGACGACGGCCGGACGCAGCAGCGACGGCGCGTCCAGGGCGACGGACGCCGCGGCCAGCGACGCCGGCATCTGCGACCCCCACGCGTGCCACATCGACCGCGACTGCGCCCACGGCAGGATCGCGCCGTACGGCCACGCGTCCGGGTCGCCGCCGCCCATCGCCGCGACGCCCTCGGCCAGCTTGCGCAGCGTCTCGGCGGCACCGGAATCCGACGGCGCGGCGCCGACGTACGCCGACAGCCCGAGCACCGCCTCGGCCGTCGCGTCGGCGCCGTCGACGATCAGCCACGACGGCACCCGCAGCCCGTCGGCCACGGTGTACTCGCCGTACGACGACAGCACCTGCCGGTCGACGGCGTCGACGGCCAGCCGGAGCCGCTCCTGCAGGAAGGCGGCGAACGACGGGTCCTCCGACGCGAACGCCGCGTACCCCTCACCGAACGCCCAGATCGTCCGCGCCAGCCAGTAGCTCGGCCCGGAGTCCGACGGGTCGGGCAGCTCCACCGGCTCCGCGCTCGGGTTCAGCGTGCCGTCGGGCTGGATCCACAGCACGACGTTGCCGGCGTTCGGCCCGCTGGACGTCTGCAGGTAGGCCAGCGAACGCAGCAGCTCGTACGCGTGCTCGCGGCTGGCCGGCGACCCGGTCTGCTGCCAATGACGCAGGTAGACGACGGCCGCGCGGGACACGTCGTCGGCGTTGTAGGCGCCCTGCGACCAGTGCCCCGTCGCCGGGTCCAGCGACCCGCCGCCGATCCGCTCGAACGCCCCGCCCGGCCGCGCGTCGGCGTAGGTCCACGGGAACGTCAGCGCCGGCTCCTCGGCCAGCCGGTACGTCGTGTGCCCCGGCTCGCCGGCAGGGGACGCCTGGTCGAGCAGGAAGTCCAGGTGCGCGGTGTTGGCCAGGGTGCCGGCGGGGTCGGCCTGCGGCGCCGCCGTGGCGACCAGGCCGCTCGAGCCCAGCACCAGTGCGGCCAGGGCCGCCGTCCACGAGATCCGCCTCATCGCGGCTCTCCCTTCACGTCAGAGGGTCGGTGCGGTCCAGCCGGGCGACGCCGATCTTGCTGTCGGCCATGCCGTAGAAGACGTAGTGCGCGCCGCCGATCTCCTCGATCGCGGTCGGGAAGACGACGTTCGGGACGATGCCGCTGCGCTCGTCGTCCGTCTCCGGCGCGAGCAGCGGTGACGGGGTCCGCGCGAGCACGACGGACGGGTCGTCGGCGTCGAGCAGCAGTGCGCCGGCGGCGTAGTTGACCCGTTGCTGCTGGTCGACGCCCGACGCGAGCACGCCGGTGACGCCGTGGTGCAGCAGCAGCCAGCCCTCGGGGACGCGCAGCGGCGCCGGCCCGCCGCCGATCTTCAGCTCCTCGAACGCGTACTTGGGGCCGGCGAGGAACCGGTGCTCGCGCCAGTGCACGAGCTCGCGGACGTCCTCCAGCACCGACGCCAGCGGGACGTAGGAGATCCAGATGCTGTGCCGCTCGTCGGTGATGCCGCGCGGCAGCACGACGCCCTGACCGGGGCGGATCTCGCCGAGGTCCCACATCGGCCGGTGCAGCACGGCCAGGCTCTCGACCCCGGCCGGCGACACGACCGGCGTCGGGAAGAACACGGTGTCCTTGTTGTGGAACAGGTTGAGGTCGACGTCGAGGTCGTCGTCGTAGGCGAACAGCGCCGGGCCGAGCCGCCGCCACGACCGCAGGTCGCCCGACACCGCCAGCGCCGTCCGCGGCCCCAGCGCCCCATAGGCGACGTACGTCATGACGTGCAGCCCGAGCGCCGGGACGAACGTCACCCGCGGGTCCTCGACGCCGCCGTGCGACGCGCCGCGCTCCCAGGCGCGGTCCGGCTCGAGCACGACGCCGGACCGCTCGACGCCGACCGGCACGCCGTCGTCGGAGATCAGCAGGCGGGCGAGGCCGACGCGCGACACGTTGCCGGCCGCGACCAGCCGGGGGAGCAGGTACAGGACGCCGTCGGGATCGCGTCCGGACGCCGGGTTGAGCACCCCCTCGGCCTCGAGCGGGTTGCCGTCCTCGGGCGTCATGACGACACCCAGCCGGGTCAGCGTGTAGGGGATCAAGGTGGAGACGGGCATGCCTAGCCTTTCACTCCGGAGCCGACGTTCGTGGATCGGAAGTAGCGCTGGAAGACGATGAACAGGACGACGGCGGGAGCCGCGAGGACGACGGCGCCGGCCAGCACCGCGCCGAACGGGTTGGCCGCCGACGCCTGGATGTTGCTGATGTAGTTGGCCAGCGACACCGCCAGCGGCTGCATCGACTGCTCCTTGGTGATGAGGAACGGCCACAGGAACTCGTTCCACGGCCCGATGAACGTAACCAGCACGACGGTCAGCACCACCGGGCGGACCAGCGGCAGCGCGACGCTCCACAGCGTGCGCAGATCGCCCGCTCCGTCCACAGCCGCCGCGTCGAACAGCTCGCGGGGGAGTTGCAGGAAGTACTGCCGGAACACGATCACCGCCGTCGAGTTGATCGCGAACGGCAGGATCATCCCGAGGTAGCTGTCGGCCAGCCCGTAGTCGCGGGCGATCAGCACGTACAGCGGGATCATCAGCAGCTGGAACGGCACCACCTGCACCAGCAGCGCCAGCGCGAACGTGGCGCCGCGGCCGCGCCACTGCAGCACCGCCAGCGCGTACCCGGCCAGCACGCCGAACACCACCGTCCCGAGGATGACCCCGCCGGTGAAGATGCCGGAGTTCACCAGCCCCTGCACCAGGTCGATGCGCCCGTCGATGTCGGCGTAGTTGTCCAGCGTCAGGTTCGACGGGTCCGGGAACGCGCCCGACGGCGTCGGGTCGGGCGACTCCTGCAGCGAGCCGACCACCATGTAGAAGGGGAACAGGAACGCCAGCGCCCCGACGCCGAGCACGAGGTAGCGCAGCACAGACACACCGCGGTTCACGACTCACCACCCCCGACGAAGCGCCGCTGCAGCCAGGCGACCAGCAGCACCAGCAGCACGAGGATGACGCCGATGGCCGCGGCCACGCCGGGCGTGCCCTGCTCGATGCCGCGCTGGTACATGATCAGCACCGGCGACGCCGACGCGCCGTTCGGCCCGCCGCCGCCCGTCAGCAGGTACGGCTCGGTGAACAGGTTCGCGCCGATGAGTGTCGACAGCAGCACCACCAGCACCGTCGCCGGCCGCACCGCCGGCACCGTCACCGACCAGAACGTCCGCAGCCGGCCCGCCCCGTCCGTCGCGGCGGCCTCGTACAGCTCGCGCGGGACGTTCTGCAGCGCCGCCAGGTACAGCAGGATGTAGAAGCCCAGTTGCTTCCAGGTGACGAAGAACGCGATCGACGGCATCGCCCAGAACGAGTTGATCAGCCACGGCGGATCCGGCGCCAGCGGCCCGAGCACCTCGTTGACCAGCCCGTCGCCGCTGAACAGGAACAGCCAGACGCCCACGATCGCGACGGACGCCGCCACGTACGGGACGAAGAAGCTGACCCGCAGGAACAACCGGCCGCGGACCACCTGGTTGAGCAGCGTCGCCAGCACCACCGACAGCAGGACCGTCAGCGGCACGTTGATGATCAGGAAGATCCCGATGTTGACGAACGAGCGGCGCACGTCCGGGTCGGAGAGGACGTCCGTGTAGTTGTCCAGCCCGACGAACGGCCGGTCGACGTCGGCGCCGGGCGCGGCGAAGAAGTAGTCGTGGAACGAGATCCACACCGCGAAGCCCAGCGGGAACGCGAACACCACTGCGATGAACACGAGGTACGGCGCGCTGAACAGCAGCCCGGCCGGGTTCTTGCCGAGGATGCCGCGGCGGCGCGCCCGGCGCCGGGCGGGCGACGGCGCTGCGTCGCCCGCCTCACGGGCACCCGTGTCGACGACCGTCATGTCACGGCCGCCCGTCAGGACTGGCCGGCCAGGCCGTCGATCTCGTCGGCGGCGCCCTGCAGCGACTCCTGGAGGTCGCCCTCACCGAAGATCACCGACTGCGACCACGCGTCGCGCAGCGTCTGCCACACGGCGACGGAGTTCGGGATGTTCGGTACCTCGACGGTGCGGGCGGCCTGGTCGCCGAACGCCTCGTACGTCGGGTTGGCGGCGAAGTAGTCCGGGTAGGTGCCGGGCAGGTCCTGGCGCATCGGCATCTGGCCGGTCATCTCCAGCAACAGGCCGTCCTGCTCCTCGCTGGTGGCGAACTTCAGGACGTCCCACGCCGTCGCCTGGTTCTCGCAGGCGGTGTAGAGGCCGATGTTCTTGGCGTCGCTGAACGTGTAGGTCTGGTCGGCGGCGGTCCCGGCCGACGTCGGCACCGGCACGGCGCCCCAGTCGATGTTCTCGCCGTAGACGCTGATCGCCCACGGGCCGACGATCGCCATCGCCGCCTGGGCGTCGGCGAACGAGTCGCCCTGGTAGGTCTCGCGGCTGGCCAGGCCCTCGTCGTACAGCGTCTTCCAGAACTCCGCGACGCTGGTGCCGGCGTCGTCGGCGAACGTCGCCGCGCCGTCCTCGACCAGCGGCGTGCCGCCCGTCTCGGCCGCGTAGAGCGGGTAGAAGTCGAACCAGTTCTGGAAGAACTCGCTGGTCGGAGCCGGCCAGATCGCGCGTGGGGCCGCGCCCGACGAGACGAGCGTGCGGGCGGTCTCGAGGAACTCGTCGTACGTGCCCAGCGGCGGGTTCTCCGGGTCCAGGCCGGCCGCGGTGAACATCGCCTTGTTGTAGAAGATCATCACCGGGTTCGACTTCCAGGGCAGCTGGAAGTACTCGCCATCGGGGGAGCGGTACTGCTCGGCGATGTCGCCGCTGCGCTCCTCGACGTAGCTGTCGCCGTCGTCGAAGCTCGACAGCGACACCAGGCCGCCCTGCCGCTCGAAGTCGGGCACCGCGACCGGCGCGGTGTTGAAGATGAGGCACGGCGCGTTGCCCGCGGTGATTGCGGCGCCGATGACCTCCTCGCTGCTGGCGCCGGCCGGGATCTCCTGCGCCTCGATCTGCTCGTCGGGGTTCTCGGCGTTCCACGCCTCGACCATCTGCTCGCCCCAGGCGACCTCGGACTCGTTGTTCGAGTACCAGATGGTGATGTCGCCGCGGCCGCCGCTGTCGCCGTCGCCGCCGGAGGACGTCTCGTCGTCGCCGCCGCACGCGGTGACGACGAACAGGCCGGCCGCGGTCAGCACGGCGGCGGTGACTCGGGTGCGTCGTTGCACGGTGTCTCCTTCTGTCGGCCCGGACGGCGTCAGCGGCCGGTCCGGGTGGGGGTTCCGGTGGGGTCGGTGGGCGGCGCGGTCGACTCGCGGGGCACGAAGCGCGCGGGCGGCAGGTCGGTGTCGCCGGGCTCCTCGCCGGCGATCGACCGCAGCAGTACTCGCGCGGCGACGGCGCCCCAACTGACCGCGTCGGTGGCCACGGTGCTGAGAGCGGGGAAGATGTGCTCGCCCACGTCACTGCCGTCGAAGCCGGTGACCGAGAGCTGGTCCGGGACCCGCAGCCCGGAGCGTTGCGCATAGCCGAGCCCGGCGATCGCCATCGGGTCGTTCGCGAAGACGATCGCGGTCGGGCCGTCGGGGCGGGAGAGCAGGTCGCGCGTCGCGTGGGCGCCGTCGGCGGCCCGGAACTCCGTCTCGACGACCAGGCCGGCCGGCAGCCCGGCGCGGGCCATCGCGTCCTCGAACGCGCGGCGCCGGCGGCTGCCGTGCAGCATGCGGGCCGGCCCGGCGACGTGTGCGATGTGTCGGTGGCCGAGCCCGACCAGGTGGTCGACGGCGGCCTCGATGCCGGCGCGGTCGTCCATCGACACCGCCGGGAACGGCGACGGCGTCTCCGGGTGGCCGAGCGTGACGGCCGGGACGTTCAGCTCGCGGGCCAGCTCGATGCGGGCGTCGTCGTGGCGCAGGTCGGTGATGAAGACGCCGTCGACCCTGCGGTCGGCGACCAGCTTCCGGTAAGCGGCCAGCTCGGCTTCCTCGTCCGGGACGACGCTCAGCACCAGCGCCTGCCCGGCGGGCGCGAGCTCGCGCTCCACCCCGGCGATGAACGACGGGTAGAACGGGTCGCCGGTGATGATCTCCGGGTCGCGGCTGATGACCAGGCCCAGCGCGAACGCCCGGTTCACCGAGAGCGCCCGGGCGCGGAGGCTCGGCTGCCAGCCCAGGTCGCGGGCGGCTTCGAGGATGCGGTCGCGCGTCTGCGGCGAGACGCCCGGCTTGTCGTTGAGCGCGAACGACACCAGCCCCTTGCTGACGCCCGCTCGCTGCGCGACGTCGGCGATGGTGGGTCGTTCGGCTGGCATCGGCGGCGCCTCCAGGATGATCTAAACCGGTTTAGCGATGGAGCCTATACCGGTTTAGATGACGCCGCAAGACGCGATGCGGTCCGGCTGGCCGGCCGGGCGCGGACGTCCTTGCGTCAGCCGGCGGCGTTCTGCCAGAGGCCGAGCACGTTGCCCTCGGTGTCGCGGAAGTAGGCCGCGAAGCCCATCCCCATGACCTCCGTCTTCGGCAGCACGACGGCCCCGCCGAGCCGTTCGACCGCCGCCAGGGCCTCGTCGACGTCGTCCACGCCGATGGTGACGACGGGATGGGGCCGGTCGGCGTCGCGGGTGTACATGCCGCCGTTGATGGCGCCCGGGTCCTTCGGCCGGCCGGTCTCGTCGGCGGGTGTGGTGGAGACGATGGTGTAGTCGACCTCCGGCATCGGAGTGAGGTCCCACTCGAATGCGGCGCGATAGAACTCGCGGGCTCGGTCGAGGTCGTCGGCCGGGATCTCGAAGTGCACCACTGGTTCGGTCATGATGAGCGCCCCCTCAAGCGCGGTCCTGTGCTCTCAGTCGACGAGCGTAGACCCGTTCCGGGCGGCCGGAGCTGACGTAGATTCGTAGAGGAGCCGACGTGAGCCGATGAAGGAGCCGACCATGGCGCACAGTCCCAGGACCATTCAGCCCGGCGACGTCCAGGACGAGCGGGTGGCCGGGCTGCCGCTGGCCGCCGCCTACACCTGGGCCTACCTGCCCACCGTCCTCGACGACGAGGGCCGCGCGGTCGACAACGCGGCCGTGGTCAACGGGCGGCTGTGGGCGCTGCGGTTCGACGAGCACCCGACCACCGCCATGGCCGACGACCTCGAGGCGCTGGCCACCGAGGGGCTGATCTGCCGCTACGCCGTCGACGGCCAGGGGTATCTGCACGACCCGGCGTGGCGACGGCGGCAGCGGCTGGTCCGCCCGGTGAAGTCGGCGCTGCCGCGGTGCCCCGTCCACGACTCCGGCATCCGCGAGTTCGTCGGCGACACCATCACGTCGGTGCAGGACCAGGTCAGCTCCATCCTCGGCGGCGCCGCCACCAACGCCGGCACGACGAAGGTCCGCGACACCGTCGCCCGCCTCGTCGAGGACGTCACCTTCCCCGTCGACCCCTCCAAGGCGGCGTCCTACGGTCAGCGCATCCGCGACTTCCTCGGCGGCGCGCCCACCCACGACGATCACGTCGACGACGCCGCGCGCTTCCCTGTCGCCGGCACGGTCTCCACCCCCGAGGTCGAGTACGACGCCCACGGCGCCGAGGTCGCGAAGGACCCCCGCCCCGCCGCCGATGATTCGGATGATGTGGCCGAGACGCCGGCACCCGCCGACGCGCCGCCGGCTGATGAGTCGAGGTCCGACGAGGCGGAGTCCGGCGAGGCGAGGTCCGGCGAGGGGAAGGCCGACGAGGCGCCGCCGGCCGGCGAGCGGCAGCAGGCGCCGGGCGAGGTCTGGCGCGCCGCAACCGACGACCCGTCCGCCGACCCCGGCCGCTAGCCGACCCCGGCCGCTAGCCGACCCCGGCCGCTCTCCGAACCGGCCTGGCGCAGCTGGCCGGCCCGCTTGCCCGGCCCGACAGAGCTCTGCCGTCGGATCAGACTGCAGACCTCCATCGCGCGATGGAGCTCTGCCATCGAATGCGACGGCAGACCTCCAGCGGCGACTCGGGACCGGCCCGCCGACCCGCCGACCCGGCCCGCGACCCACGGCCTGCAGGCCCGACGTTGTCGGCGCGGCCGGACGCCGTGGCGCGACACAATGGCGCTGTGTCCCGCTGGGTCCTGCACGTCGACCTCGACCAGTTCATCGCTGCCGTCGAGGTGCTGCGCCGTCCCGAGCTGGCCGGCAAGCCGGTCGTCGTCGGCGGCGACGGAGACCCCACCAAGCGCGGCGTCGTCGCCACCGCCTCGTACGAGGCGCGCGCGTTCGGCGTCCACTCCGGCCTGCCCATGCGCACCGCGCTCAAACGCTGCCCCGACGCCGTCTTCCTCCCGGTCGACAAACCCGCGTACGAGGCGGTCTCCGCCGACGTCATGGAGACGCTGCGCGAGTTCGGCACCGTCGAAGTGCTCGGCTGGGACGAGGCGTTCCTCGACGCGGGCCCACCCGGCGACGAAGACCCCGAGGGCACCGCCCGGCGCATCCAGCGGCGCGTCCGCGAGGCCACCGACCTCGACTGCACCGTCGGCATCGGCGAGAACAAACTGCAGGCCAAGCTGGCCACCGGGTTCGGGAAGCCGGCCGGCGTCGCCACGCTCACCTACGACTCCTGGTTCGACGTGCTCGGCGACCGCCCGTCCGACGCGCTGTGGGGCGTCGGCGCGAAGACGGCGAAGAAGCTGGCCGAGATGGACATCCACACGGTCCGCGACCTCGCCTCCACGCACCCCGACACCGTCGCCGCCCGGTTCGGCCCCACCATCGGCCCGTGGCTGGTGCGCGTCGCCCGCGGCGTCGCGTCGGCGCGGGTCACCGGCGAGCCGTGGCTGGCCCGGTCGCGTGGCAAGGAGTTCACGTACCAGCGCAACCTCGAGGACTGGGACGAGGTCGGCCGCGAGGTGGTCCGGCTGGCGCACGAGGTCGCCCAGGAGGTCGTCGCCGAGCAGCGGCCCGCCGTGCGCGTCGTCGTGAAGGTCCGGTACGCCCCGTTCTTCACCTCCACACATGGCCACAAACTGCCCGAGCCCACCAGCGACGGTGACGTGCTGGCCGCGGCCGCGCTGGTGGCGCTCGGCCGGTTCGCCGACCGCCGGCCGGTCCGGCTCCTGGGTGTTCGTGCCGAGTTCGGTGGTTGACGGCCCCGACATCACGAATGCTCTGGACTCTTGCCCGAGGGGGGAGCACCATGTGCCCAGGGTGGAAGGGCGCGTCCGTGAGGCGCGAGGAAACGGGGTGGAACGATGGGGATCGTTTCTCCGGGGTTCCGGAGAAGGCGGCACGACGCTGACCTGCAGCTACCGCCGGGTCAGTACCTGACCGAGGACTTCCCGGTGCTGTCCGCCGGGCCGACGCCGAACGTCGCGCTGGACCGGTGGGAGTTCACCATCGCCAGCGAGACCGGCCAGGAGTACCGCTGGACGTGGGACGAGCTGCAGGAGCTGCCGGCCGAGGAGCCGACCGTCGACATCCACTGCGTCACGAAGTGGTCGAAGCTGGGCACCACGTGGCGCGGAGTGTCGCTCGACCTGCTCATGGAGGACGTCGAGACGACGGCCGACTACGCGCTCGTGCACTGCTACGGGGGCTACACGACGAATCTGCCGCTCGAGGACCTGCTCGACGGCAAGGCGTGGATCGCCTACGAGTTCGAGGGCTCCGAGCTGGCGCCGCAGCACGGCGGGCCGGCGCGGCTGCTGGTGCCGCACCTGTATCTCTGGAAGTCGGCCAAGTGGGTGCGCGGCATCCAGCTGCAGGAGTTCGACGAGCCGGGCTTCTGGGAGAGCGTCGGCTACCACAATTACGGCGACCCGTGGCGCGAGCAGCGCTACGCGGGCGATTGAGCCCCCGGCTCGAGTGGCGCGTCGCGACCCTCGCCGGATCCCGCACCGAGACCGCGACCGCCCGGACGCTGCTGCTGGACGTGCCCGGCTGGCCCGGTCACGTGCCCGGCCAGCACGTCGACGTCCGCCTCACCGACGAGGACGGCTACAGCACCGAGCGCAGCTACTCGCTGGCCACGCCGGCTGACGGCGACCGCGTCGAGCTGACCATCCAGCGGGTGAAGGGCGGCGAGGTGTCCGAGTACCTGACGGACACATTCGCTGTCGGCGACCCGGTCGAGCTGCGTGGTCCGGTCGGCGGCTGGTTCGTCTGGCATCCGTCCCGGACGGGGCCGGTGCTGCTGGTCGCGGGCGGGGCGGGCATCGTCCCGCTGATGGCGATGGTCCGCGCGCGACGGCTGGCCCGCAGCCGGGCACCGTTCCGGCTGATCTACTCGGTGCGCTCGCCGTCGGACCAGTTCTACGCGGCCGAGCTGCGCCGCGCCGTCCGCGACGAAGGCGGCCTCGACATCACCACCGTCTACACCCGTTCGGCGCCCACCGGCGTCCCCCGCCCACCCCGCCGCATCGGTGCCGCCGACCTGGAGCTGTACGGCTGGCCGCCGCGGTTCGAGCCCACCTGCTTCGTCTGCGGCCCGACCGGGTTCGTCGAGAAGGTGGCGAGCACGCTGGTCGGCCTGGGTCACGACCCGCGCCGCGTCCGTACCGAGCGCTTCGGCCCTACTGGAGACTGACATGACAGACGAGTTCCAGGACGGCAACGTGCTGGCCGGCCCGCTCACCGAGCTGTTCGCCGTGGACGTCACCGCGGCGACCGGGCGCTGCGTGAGCTGCGGCGACACGCGCCGGGTCGCGGACCTGCGGGTCTACGGCCACAATCTCGGCTGGGTGGCCCGCTGCCCGAGCTGCGAGCACGTCATGCTGCGGCTGGTCCGCTCGCCCGACGCGGCCTGGCTGGACCTGCAGGGGACGCTGAGCCTGCGCGTCCCACTGCCACCGCAGGCCTGACGCTGTCGGCCTGACGCCGCCGGCCGGGCCTCAGGGCTCGACCAGCCGCACCCCGGTCGACTCGCGCAGCATCAGCCACGCCGGCACCGTCTCGACGCCACCCTCGACGGGCCGGCCGGCGATCAGGTCGAGCAGCCGGGTCGCCGCCACCCGGCCCACCTCGCGCAGATTGGGGTCGACCGTGGTCAGCGGCGGCCGGCACCCCGCGGCCATCGGCTCCCAGTTGTCGAACCCGATCACGGCGATGTCGCCCGGCACCCGCAGCCGGCGGTCGCGCAAGGTCTCGACGACCCCCCGCGCGATCTGGTCGGAGCCGCAGAAGACGGCGTCGGTGTCGGGGGCGGCGTGCAGCAGCATCTCGGCGGCGCGGCGGCCCCAGTCCTCGCTCCACTCGCCGTAGAACACCTGCCGTCCGGCGAGGTCCAGGCCGGCCTCGTCGAGCACCTGCCCCAACCCGGCGGCGCGCTCGCGGGGGTCGGCGAAGCGCTCCGGGCCGGTGATGTGGCCGATGCGGGTGCGCCCGCTGGCCAGCAGATGCCGCGCCGCCAGCACCCCGCCGCCGATGTCGTCCGTCGTGACGCAGAAGTCGCCGGGGTCGCTGGACTGCGCGATGACGTAGACCACCGGCACCGCTGAGGCGACCGCCAGCGGCGGCCGGGTCTGCTTGCGGCGGCCGGCGACGATGATGCCGTCGACCCGGCGTTCGTCGAGGGTCTCGGCGTGGTGGTGCTCGCGGATGGGGTCGTCGCGGGTGTCGCAGAGGAAGACGGAGACGCGGTCGGCGCCGAGGGCGTCCTCGACACCGAGCATGAGCGGGTTGCCGAACCGGCCGAACCGGTCGGTGGTGATGACGGCGACGGTGAAGGTGCGGCCGGACTGCAGGCTCTGGGCCAGCGAGTTGGGCCGGAATCCGAGTTCGCGGGCAGCGGCGACGACCCGGGCCCGGGTCTCGTCGCGCAACTGGCCGCGGTTGTTCAGCGCCTTCGACACCGTCCCGACCGACACGCCGGCCCGCGCGGCGACGTCGCGGACGGTGGGTACCCGCTGCTGAGTCACCCTTCTTTTCACCCCTCAGGTCGATCCGCTCATGGTGATGGTTCTTGACGATGCTTGGCGAGGCACACTAGCGTGCCGCCAGAAAACCTATTCCGGATGTTCACACTACACCGGGCTCAAGTGCAGGAAAACAGTTTCCGAGAGCGAGCGTCCATGACACACACCACGCCGGCCGGACCGGTGGCGCCGTCCGCCGCGGCGGCCGTGCGGCTGTGGCCGCTCGGCGTCGACCGCGTGCGGGTCACCGGCGGCCTGGCGGGGGAGTGGCAGCGGCGGACGCGCGACGTCACGGTCCCGGCGGCGGTCGCCCTGGTCGAGAGCACCGGCACGCTGCGCAACCTGGAGATCGCGGCTGGCGAGGCCGAGGGCGAGTTCGAGGGCATGCACTTCGCCGACTCCGACGTCAGCAAGGTCCTCGAGGCCGTCGCCTGGCAGCTGGCCGCCGACGGCCCCGACGCCAAGCTCGAGGCCACCGTCGACCACTGGACCGGCGTCCTCGAGCGCGCCCAGCGTCCCGACGGCTACCTGAACTCCCGGATCCAGGTCACCGCGCCCGGCGATCGCTACGCGAACCTCGTCTCCAGCCACGAGCTGTACTGCTACGGCCACCTCATCCAGGCCGCCGTGGCTCTGGACCGCGCCACCGGCGACGACCGCCTGCTCGCCGTCGCCCGCCGGGCCGCCGACCACGTCGTCGCCGAGTTCCTCCGCGGCGGCCGCACCGACCTCGACGGGCACCCCGGAGTCGAGACCGCGCTGGTCGAGCTGTACCGGCACACGGGCGAGCGGTCCTACCTCGACCAGGCCGCCGAGTTCGTGGAACGACGGGGCTACGGTTTCGCCGGCGAGTCCGATCGCGGCTGCGTCTATCTGGTCGACCACGAGCCGCTCCGCACCGCCACGACACTGAACGGCCACGCCGTGCGGGCGCTCTATCTCGAGGCCGGCGCGGTCGACGTCGCGGTCGAGACCGGCGACGAGGAGCTGCTGGCCGCGTCGATCCGCCGCTGGGACGACGCCGTCGCGCACAAGACGGCGCTCACCGGCGGGCACGGCTCGCGGCACCTGTTCGAGGCGTTCGGCGACCGCGACGAGCTGCCGCCCGACCAGTCCTACAACGAGACCTGCGCCGCCGTCGCGAGTATCCACTGGAGCTGGCGGCTGCTGCTGGCCACCGGCGAGTCGCGCTTCGCCGACCTCATTGAGCGCACGCTCTACAACACGGTCGCGGCCAGCACGAACGTCGAAGGCGACCGGTTCTTCTACGTCAACGCGCTGCAGCGCCGGCCCGACTTCACGCCGCCGCCCAAGGGTGGTCGCCGTCGCCCGTGGTTCCGGTGCGCGTGCTGCCCGCCCAACGTCGCCCGGCTGGTCGGCTCGCTCGGTCACTACGTGGCCACGACCAGCGGCGACGGCGTCCAGCTGCACCTCTTCGTACCGGCGGTCATCGAGACTCCGGGGGACGACGGCATCCGGCTCACCGTCGCGACCGAGTACCCCGACGACGGACGCGTCCGCGTCACCGTAGAGCAGACCCCGGCGGCGCCGTGGCGGCTGGAGCTGCGGCTGCCCGGCTGGAGTGCCGCAGACCGCACCACGCTCACCGTCGACGGCGCCCGCACCGACGCCGTGACGGACGAGCGCGGCTATCTCGTCGTCGACCGCGCCTGGCGGCCGGGCGACACCGTCGAGCTCGAGCTGGACGTCGCGCCGCGGCTCACCTACCCGCACCACCGCATCGACGCCCTGCGCGGCACCGTCGCCGTCGAGCGCGGACCGCTCGTGTACTGCTTCGAGCAGATCGACCAGCCCGCCGCCGTCACGCTCGACGATCTCGCGCTGACCGGCGCGGCCACCCGGACGGTGCGCCGTGAGAGCAGCCCCGGGCTGCCCGGCCCGGTCACCGTCGTCGACACCGCGGCCGACGTCCTGGCCGCGCCGTCCCGCGCCGGCCTGCCCTACGGCACCGGCCACGCGGCCGAGCCGGCCGTGAAGGCCCAGGTCACCGCCCGGGCCGTGCCCTACCACCTCTGGGACAACCGCGACGGCGGCGCCATGCGCGTCTGGTTGCCCCGTTCGCCCCGCCGCGGCACCGCCGCTGCGATCGTCAACGAGTCATAGGAGAACCGACGATGCCTCTCTCCACGAACCGCCGCCGCCTCGCGGTGGCGCTGACCGCCGCCGCGGCCGCGCTCGCCGTCACCGCGTGTGGCGGCGGCGACGACACCGACGGCGGCAGCGGCGAGTCGTCCGAACCGCTGACCTTCTGGACGCTCGAGTCCGAGCCGAACCGCGTCGCCCGCACCGAGGCCAACCTCGAGCGGTTCACCGAGGAGACCGGCATCGAGGTCGAGCTGGTCACTGTCGAGGAGACCGCCGTCCCGCAGCAGATGATCACCAACGCGGCGTCCGGCACGCTGCCCGACGTCGTCGACCACCCGATGGTCATGACGAGCCGCTGGCTGGCCGACGGGCTGCTCGACGCCGAGGCCGCGCAGGAGGTCGTCGACGAGCTCGACCCGTCGACGTTCCGCGAGGCGGGCCTGGAGTTCGCCACCGTCGACGACACCGTCGCCGCGGTCCCCACCTCGGGCTGGGGGCTGATCATGCACTACCGCAAGGACTGGTTCGACGCGGCCGGCCTCGAGCCGCCGACCTCGTTCGAGAACATCCTCGCGGCGGCGCAGGCGCTGCACGACCCCGAGAACGACCGCTACGGCATCGTGCTCGGCAACGACCCCGGCCACCAGGTCACCCAGCAGATCTTCGAGCACTTCGCGCTGGGCAATGGCTGCCAGCTGATCGGCGAGAACGACGAGCTGGCCCTCGACGACGAGCGTTGCGTCGAGACGTTCGAGTTCTACAACGAGCTCCTCACTGACTACGCGCCCGCCGGCACGTTCAACAGCGTCGACCAGCGCGCCGCCTACCTGGCCGGCCAGGCCGCGATGATGCCGCAGGGCCCGTTCACGCTGCACCGCCTCGCCGGCCTCGAGGACGCCGAGTTGGCCAACTGCGCCGAGTGCGCCGCCGACCCCGGCTACCTCGCCGCCAACACCGGCATCGTGTCCGAGATCGAGGGCTACCACGGCGACACCGCGCAGTACGGCCGCATCAGCAACCTCGGCATCACCGTCGACGCCGACACCGAGAACGCCCAGGAGCTGGTGAAGTACCTGGTCGGCGACGGCTACACCGAGTGGCTCGCCCAGGTGCCCAACGGCATGATCCCGATGCGCACCGGTACGCCGGAGAGCCCGACCGAGTTCGTCGACGCCTGGCAGCAGCTGAACATGGGCGTCGACCGCGACGGCACGCTGGTCGAGTACTACGGCGAGGAGACCGTCACCGAGCTGGTCGACGGCGCGCAGAACTTCGACGCCTGGGGCATCCAGCAGGGCTTCGGCGAGCTGGTCGGCGTGCTGTACGAGCTCACGACCATCCCGGCCGCCGTCGGCGAGGTCCAGAACGGCGTGCTGACGCCTGAGGAGGCCGCGGCCGACGTCCAGCAGAAGCTGACCGACGAGCTCGACCTCATCGAGTCGGCCGGCTGACCCCGTCAGGAACCCGATGACCACGTCCACGACCCAGCAGGCGCCGCCGGGACCCGACCGGCCCGGCGGCGCCGCGCCCCGCGGCAGGCCCGGCCGCAAGCCGTCGCCGTCGCGACGCAAGGAAGCGCGCTTCGCGTACCTGCTCCTGCTGCCCGCCATCCTCGCCACCGTCGTGCTGGTCCTGCTGCCGCTGCTGTGGAACGTCACGATCAGCCTGCAGAGCCTGCGGCTGATCGAGCTGCGCAACTTCACGCCGTTCGGGTTCCTGCAGGCCGAGCTGAGCTTCGACAACTTCCGGCTGGTGACGGGGCAGCGCGAGTTCTGGCCGACGGTGTGGCGCACCGTCGTCTACGCGTTCGCCGGGACGGTGCTGTCGCTGCTGCTCGGCCTGTGGGCGGCGCTGGCCATGCGCCGGCCGTTCCGCGGCCGCGGCGCGGTGAAGGCGCTGCTGCTGGTGCCGTACGTGCTGCCGGTGGTGGCCGCGGCGTTCGTGTGGCGGACCATGCTGTCGCCGCAGTACGGCATCGTGAACGCCTGGGGGCAGGACTGGCTCGGCTGGTCGCGGGTCGACTTCTTCGGCCAGCAGAACATCGAGCTGCCGCTGGTCGGCACCGTCCCGCTGGCGTTCAGCACGGTCATCGCGTTCGAGGCGTGGCGGTACTTCCCGTTCGCGTTCATCTTCATCTACGCGCGGCTGCAGGCCGTCCCGAAGGCGCTGTACGAGGCCGCGACCATCGACGGCGCCACCATCAGCCAGCAGTTCCGCCACGTCACGTTCCCCGCGCTGCGCGGCGTGCTGGCGGTGCTGTTCCTGCTGCGGTTCATCTGGAACTTCAACGACTTCACCAACATCTACCTGCTCACCGGCGGCGGAGCCGGCACCCGCGTCATCTCGATCGAGATCTACGAGTGGCTGATCGGGCGGAGCAACCCGGGCGCGGCGGCGGCGCTGTCGCTGATCCTCGCCGCGGTCATGCTCGTCGTGCTCACGGTCTACGTCCGCTGGCAGTCGAGGAGGGACCAGACATGAGCCGGCACGCGTTCGAGGAGCGGTTCTTCCGCATCGCCCGCTGGGTCAGCATCGTGTTCTTCGTCTGCCTGACGGGGTTCCCGCTGCTGGTGATGCTCGGGCTGTCGTTCCGGCCGGTGTCGTCGCTGCTCAACGAGCCCGGCCGGCTGCTGCCGCGGCTGTCCGAGATCGACCTCGACGGCTACACGCGCATCCTGTCCAGCCGCGAGGACGGCGGCTTCGGGTTCACCGGCTTCATCGGCAACAGCGCGTACATCGCCGGCGTCACCGTCGTCTGCTCGCTGTCGTTCGGCATCCTGGCCGCGTACGCCGCCACCCGGCTGCGCTACCGAGGGGCGTCGTTCATCAACGCCTCGATCATCATGGTGTACCTGTTCCCGCCGCTGGTGTTCGCGGTGCCGCTGTTCGTCATGTTCACGCGGCTGGGCATGCGGCCGTCGTTCACCGCCGTCATCATCATCTACTTCGCGTACACGCTGCCGCTGGCGCTGTACATGCTGCGCAACTACTTCAGCAGCGTCCCGATCGACATCGAGGAGGCCGCGCGCATCGACGGCGCCTCCCGGCTCGGCGTCATCCGGCACGTCATCGTCCCGCTGTCGGCGCCGGCCATCGCCACCGTCGGCATCTACGTGTTCATGTCGGCGTGGGACGAGTTCCTGTTCGCCCTGCTCTTCCTGGTCGAGGACCGCGACTCGTGGACCGTCGCCCTGGGCATCAACCAGCTGGAAGCGAACGTGGGGACGCCGACGACGGTGCTCATGGCCGGGTGCGTGGTCATCACCATCCCGGTCGTCGTGGCGTTCTCGCTGGTCCAGCGTTTCCTCACCGAAGGACTCACGTCCGGCTCGGTGAAGGACTGACCCTTCATTGGAGAAGACACCGTGATCGTGACCGATGTTCGTCCCCTCCTGCTCGACCGGTACCTGCTGGTCGAGGTTCGGACCGACACCGGCCTGACCGGGCTCGGCGAGTCCGGTGCGTGGGGGTTCCTCGAGGCGTCGGCGGGGGCGGTCGAGGCGCTGGCCCGCTACCTGGTCGGCAAGGACCCGCTGCTCATCGAGCACCACTGGCAGTACATGTACCGGTCCAGCCACTTCGGCGGCTCGGCCGTCATGGGTGCGCTCAGCGCCATCGACATCGCTCTGTGGGACATCAAGGGCCAGCACTACGAGACGCCGGTCTACGAGCTGCTCGGCGGCCGGGTCCGGTCGAAGGCGCGGGCCTACGGGCACGTCTTCGGCTCGACGCGCGAGGAGCTGGTGGCCGGCGTCATCGCCGCCAAGGAGGCCGGGTTCACCGCCGTCGGCCACCTCACGCCGTTCCTCGACGAGCCGTTCTCCGAGCCGTACTTCGCGACGCACGCGCAGAAGGTGCGCGGCGCCGTCGACGCCGTCCGGCAGTACCGCGAGGCCGTCGGCGACGACGTCGACCTGTGCATCGAGATCCACCGCCGGCTCACCCCGGCCGAGGCCGTGCAGGTGGCGCTGGGCATCGAGCCGTACCACCCGATGTTCATCGAGGACCCGGTGCTGCCCGACAACGTCGACGAGATGGCCTACGTCGCCGGCAAGATCAACGTCCCGATCGCGACGGGGGAGCGGCTCACCAGCATCTGGGAGTTCGACATGCTGCTGCGCCGCGACGCCGTCCAGTACGTCCGTCCCGACGTCTGCCTGGTCGGTGGCATCACCGGCGCCAAGAAGGTCGCGGCGCTGGCCGAGGCCCGCCACGTCGGCGTCATCCCGCACAACCCGCTGAGCCCGGTGTCGACGGCGGCCTGCCTGCAGATCGCCGCCAGCGTGCCGAACTTCGTGCTGCAGGAGTACCCGCTGGGCGAGGACGAGTTCCCGAAGAAGGACATCGTCGACCCCGCCTACGGCTACGACGGCGCCGGCTTCCTCACCATCCCCGACGTCCCGGGCATCGGCGTCACGCTGCGCGACGGCGCCGTCGAGGCCGCGCCGCCGAAGCCGTGGACGATCGAGACGCGACTGCACGCCGACGGCTCGGTGATCGACCAGTAGCCGATACTGGCGCCGTGGACACGGCGATGGTGGAGCGTTCGTTCCTGGCCCGGCCCGGGCTGGCGGTCGCGCCGGAACTGCTCGGCAGCGTGCTGCGGCACACGACGTCCGAGGGGACGGTGGCGGTGCGGCTGACCGAGGTCGAGGCGTACCAGGGCGCCGAGGACCCCGGCTCGCACGCGTTCCGCGGCCGCACCCCGCGCAACGAGGTGATGTTCGGCCCGGCCGGGCACCTGTACGTCTACTTCACCTATGGCATGCACTTCTGCGCCAACGTGGTGTGCGACGTCGACGGGACGGCGACGGCGGTGCTGCTGCGGGCCGGCGAGGTCGTCGAGGGCGCGTCGCTGGCGGCCGTTCGCCGGCCGTCCGCGCGGGCGCCGCGCGAGTACGCCCGCGGCCCCGCGCGTCTGACGTCCGCCCTGGGCCTCGGCCGGGCCGAGAACGGCGCCGACCTGTGCTCTCCCGGGTCGGCGACGGCGCTGGAGCCGGGTCCGCCCGTCGACGCCGGACGGGTGCGCACCGGCCCGCGCGTCGGCGTCAGCGGCCCCGGCGGTGACGGCGTCGCGTTCCCGTGGCGGTTCTGGCTGGACGGGGAGCCGACGGTGTCGCCGTACCGTCCGCACGTGCC